>JBGTEZ010000417.1:0-10175 GCA_041747535.1 Gemmatimonadaceae bacterium | reverse complement strand
CGTCGCCGGCGATACGCTCATCGTCGGGCTGATTCAGGTGTCGGAGGATTCTTCGGCGCCACATCGCAAGATGTTTCGCCTCCGACCAGGAGGCCACGCCCTGGAAACGCGTCCGCTCCCCCCCGATGTCTGGGCCTTCTTTCACGACTTCGTGTTCTCTCCGGACGGTCGATACGCGGCGTACGTCGCGGAGGATCCGCTGCCCGGAAACCTCGGTAACTTCGCGATCGTGCGCGACCTGCTTTCCGGCGATGTCGTCGCCCGCGGTCCGTCGGGAGGAGGATGCGACTGCGATGTCGATTCCAATTACGCGCGGTGGTTTCCACCGGACAGCTTCGAGATAGTGGTCTCGCACTCAGCGACCGGAGGAGGTTGGCAGCGCGTCTCCGGACGGGCTTCTTTACGGCGAGTACACGTCGACACCTTGGCGAGGGAGCCCCAATGGGAGTGAACGATTCCTCTCCCTGGAGTTCGACTAGGGCGCGCGGGAAGTGCATCTTATATCTGTAACCCAAACCGCTCCCAGCGCGTAGATATCTCATGCAGACACCCCAGGCCCCTCCAGCACCAGCGCCCGCCCCGCAAGCGGTGATCGTCAACGAGCCCGGGTCCGACGTGTATACCGTAACAACACCCGCCGCGCTCACCACCCGGGACGTGGCAGCGATCAGGGTCCGCCGCGAGGAGCTCTCCGATCAGCTCACCTCCGCCAGCAACCGGCGCTCACGCCTGATGGACCAGCTGAACTCGACCAACAACGAGACGGCGCGAAGGGGTCTCGAAGAGAGAATCGCGATTCTCGACAAGCGAATGGTCCAGCTCGAGACGGACATCGCCCAGACCGGGCAGCTGTTGACCAGCGCGCCGGCGGGCATGCTCGCCACAACCGAGTCGGGCGCACTGCTGGCCGGACTCGGCTCGGGTCAGGTTACGGGTCTGTCGATCGTATTCACGGTGGTCGTCCTCGGTCCGCTCGCGATCGGTGCTGCGCGGATGATGTGGAAGAGATCGAACAAGCCGCTTCCGCCTCCGGCCATTTTCACCGAGACGGCGGAACGGCTCGAGCGACTCGAGCAGTCCGTGGACACCATCGCCGTCGAGATCGAGCGCATCACGGAAGGCCAGCGGTTCGTGACCAAGCTGTTGTCGGAGGGCCAGCAGGTTCCCGCGCTCGCCGCCGGAAAGCAGCCCGAGACGATCTCCGCCGGAAATCGATAGCCATGCAGGGACCGTCCGGATTCCCGCCTGGCACACCCGCCCCCCCGGCGACACCTGCGATCGCGGGTGCGGCCGGCACAAACACCTACACGATCACGATCCCGCAGACACAGCAGGATCTGGATGCGCTGCGTGAGCGGCGAAGCGAGCTGTCCAATCAGCTCGAGTCCGCGGCCTCGCGTCGTGCCGAGATCGTGAAGGAGATGCAGACCGCCGATGGCGCGGTTAAAGCGGGACTCGTGCAGCGGATGTCGGTTCTCGATCAACGGATTCTCCAGCTTGAGAACGACATCGCGATGACCGGGCGCGAGCTCACCAGCGCGCCGGCGGGGATGATCGCGGCGAGCCAGGATCCGTTCCGGGAGATGGTCCCCCCGCACCTGATCGAGAAAGTCTCGATCATGTTCACCCTGTTCGTGCTGGCGCCGCTCGCCATCGGCGCGGCGTACCTGATGTTCAAGCGGGCGGGGAGAGCTCCGGCCGCGCGGGTCGAGAGCGGCGAGGGCGGCGAGCGCATGCAGCGTCTGGAAAGCGCGGTGGACGCGATCGCGGTGGAGATCGAGCGTATCTCCGAGGGTCAGCGGTTCGTCACCAGGCTGCTCACCGAGCCATCGTCACAACCTGCGCTCGGATTGCGGCAGGCCCAGCGCGGGCGCATTGGCACCTCGTCCGAATCCGAATAGCGGGCTGACCACCGAGAAGGCCGAGCCCCGGTCTGACAAACGGGGTGGCTAGCGGATCGGCATGTCGAACCGCATCGGATCCGGCACGCTGAAGCTGAAATGCCACCACTCCTGATCGTAGTTCGTGAAGCCCTCGCGCTCCATTGCGAGCTTCAAAGTCTGGCGGTTGGCCGCGACGGCGCCCGAAGCGTTGGCGGTATGCGCGGCGGCGGAGAAAGTGTCGAACGCCGTACCCATGTCCAGCTCGCGTCCGGTCGCGAGCTCGATGAGCGTCAGATCGATGGCGACGCCGAGATTGTGGCGCGAGCGGCTCGCGATGTAGCCATCGACGAGCAGATCGCCACGATTCGCGCGGCGGGTCCATTCGACCATCGCGTCCGTCGCCCGGGCGGGCCGGTACGCATCGAAGACCTTGAGTCCAAGCCCTCGCTCGCGGAGGCTCCCCTGTACCCGTACCAGCGCCGATCCAGCTTCACGGCGCAGATACGCCCGGTTCGCCGAATATCCGGGCAGCGGCGCGCCGGTGAAGTTGTCGCTCGTAGCGTAGCGAAGGTCGATCACGATGTCCGGATCGAGCGAGCGAACGTCCACGAGCAGTGAATCAGCCGCCCGATCCGGCGCAATCCTGGATTGGGCGGTGTTGATTGGCTCCGGAGCGGTCGCTGGTGCCGGACGCCCGCCAACAGGCGCGCACGCAAGGCCGAAGAAAACGACGACAATTCGCGCCGGTTTCATCGCGCGCCTCCCGCTTCGATTCTTCGCGCTTCCGTAACGAGGCCATCCAGTAAGGCGCGGACATGAGCCGGACCGGTTCTGACGTTCATCATCGTCACGCGGAGCACCGGACGCCCGGCCAGAACCGTCGCCGTTATCCAGCCGGTGCCGTCGCGATTGTATCTCGGGCGAAGCTCACGGTTGATCGCATCGATGCGGTCGGTGCGGCTGCCGGAATCATCCCGTGAGCGAGTCCCGGATGACGGGCCGACATAGCGAAAGCAGAGAATGTTGGATTCCGGCTGGTGCAGGTTCGCGAACTCCGGGTGCTCCTCGATCGCATCGTAGAGAAGCCGCGCTGTCAGGCAAAGATGATCGTATATCTGACCGAGGCCGGCGGAGCCGTAGCGCTGAATCGCAAACCACACCTTGAGCACGTCGGCGCGGCGCGAGCACTGGAAGCTGCGCACGCCCTGATCGAGCACCCTCGCTTTTCGCGCTCCTTCGTCACCCGCTGTCCCCGGCGCCGAGAACAGGTAGGGCGCCTGCTGGGCGAACGCTCCGTCCAGGTCCCGCTCCTGTCGCGCGAGCACCATCCCCGCCGCGAGCGGCAGCAGCATCCCCTTGTGCGGATCCCACGCCAGCGTGCGCGCGTGGCGAAGACCGTTGAGCGCGCGCGGGGGACGCGCCGACAACAAGGCGCTGGCTCCATGTGCCGCGTCCACGTGGAGCCAGATGCCCCTCGCGCCGCAAAGCTCCGCGATCGCCTCGAGGTCGTCGAACGATCCGGTGGCCGTCGACCCGGCGGTTGCCACCACCGCCATCACCTGACGCCCCTCCTTCTCCAGACGGTCGAGCGTCGCGCCGAGAGCGTCGACATCCATCCGATAGTCCCGCGACGGAACCGGAATTCCATGTCGCCTGCCAAGCCCGAGCTGTCCGATAGCGCGAGTCACCGCGTAATGCGCATGCTCACCGTAGACCACGAGTGGTGGATCGTCTCCGACGCCGTTCTCCCACGCATCGGGGAGCGCGAAGTTTCTCGCCGCCAGGAGCGCGCTGAAGCTCGCTTCGGTTCCTCCTGACGTCATGGTGCCGCCCGACTCCGCTCCGTATCCGATGAGCCCGGAAAACCATCGTACGAGCTGATGCTCGATAATCGTCGCGGTCGGCGACATCTCCTGCACTGCGAGAGACTGGTTGAGAGCGCTGATCACGCTCTCCATCCAGATCCCGGCGGCAAGAGGTGCCGATGTCTGGTGACCCATGTACATCGGGTGGCAATACTTGTTCGCATCGGCGATGACGTCTCGCTCGAGGCGCTCGAGCACCTCGCCAATGGTCCTGCCGGTCCTTGGCATCTCCTCGCTGAAGCGCGCCGCGAGCTCCGCCGGCGACCGAGGGGTGGACACCTGCCCTTCCCCGCGACGCGTGGACTCCAGGTAGCGTGCCGTTACGGCAGCGAACTGCGCGCCGATCTCCACCGACGTATCGGCTTCCAGCTCGGCGAGAATGTCATCGATCATCACGCAAATCTACACGCCGCCGGGTGAGCCCTCGATCAACCCCTGGCTTCGGATGAAATCGGCGAGCTCGCCTCTCGACCCGACGCCCAGCTTGAGGAAGATGTTGGAAAGGTGCGTGCTCACCGTGCGCGCCGAGATGCGAAGCGCTCCGCCGATTTCCTTGTTCGATTTGCGCGTCGCAACCATGCGCGCGATCTCCAGCTCGCGCCCGGTGAGTCCCGCGGCTCCCGTAGCGAGCGAGCGCGGTGGCGGACGTACGCCGAGCCCGCGCAAGTCCTCACGCGTGAGGTCGAGGGCCGTGGTCTGTCCAAGCCGCGCCAGAACCTCGTGGGCTTTACGAAGCTCGCGCATTCCTTCGTCGCGCTCCCCCGTTGCGAGCAGCGCCCGTCCGAGCCGGTGTCTGATCCGTGCGGCCCACGGCGGGAACGGAATCGCATCGAGCTGTTCGATGCACGAGCGCAGGAGCTCGATTCCCCGGGGATAGTCATGATCGCGGTAGATCGCGAGCAATCCGTCACATCCGTCGGCGCACGCGATGCCGAGCCGATGGTTCGCGCGCCCGGCGTCGCGGCGCATCCGCTCTGAATGCATCGCCGCCCTCGGGAAATTCCCCGCCTCCATTGCCGCTTCGCACACCGCCGGCAGGAGCCACTGAAGCGACCACACCACATAGCCGGTGCGATCGGCGATGTCGAGCCCGGCCTCCAGGATGCGCACTGCTTCGCGAGGCTCGCCATTCATCAGATGGTAGGAAGCCATCCCCAGGTGCGCCGGCACGACGGACGGGACATCCACCGCGCGATTCCCGTCGTCTTCAGCGTGCTCGTCGCCGCCGGCAAGCTTCCAGGCGAGGTCGAAGTACTCCTTTGCCTTTTCCTTCTGGCCCCGCCACAGGTGAATCAGGCCTGCCCATACATAGAGCCGCGGTAACAGGGTGCGCTGATTGAGCTTTTGCGCCTGCGGGATCGTTCGTTCGGCGATCTCGAGCGCCCGATCCCAGTCCCCGGTGCCTGAATCGTATTGGACGCGGAGCTCGGCGGACCACAGCGGCAGGAGTGGCGAGCGCATTTGCTCCGCGAGGCGATCGCTCTCGTCGAGATGCTTCACCACGTCGGGTGCGTTGCCGGCCACGCCTCCGAGCAACGCGAGACCCCAGTGGGCGGTCCATTCCAGCATCAGCTGGTTCCCTGCTCTGGCGTATGACAGCGACTGGTGCCCGTGGGTGCGCGCGAGATCGAGCGGACCGGTCCAGGCATACAGAAGAAGCAGAGCACGGTGCGCGCGTGCGAGCAGCGCCGCGTTGTCTACTCCGCTGGCCGCGGCGGCGGTCAGGGCCGTCTCGACTTCCGCCTGTGCCTCGCTCAGCCGGCCAAGGTCCTGCAGAACTATTCCCTTGGCCAGGTGCAGCCGAACGCTGAGCGCAGCGTCGCGTGGAGCGGTTGCCGCGGCCAGACCCGCATCGTAATGGTCGAGTGCTTCGGCATATTTGCCGCTCCAGTAACAGGCGAGTCCCATCCGGTGCTCGATGCCGGCCAGCTCGCGTTCGTCGCCGGCGGCCAGCGCTTCCGTCCGCGCCCGATCCCAGAGCTGCATCGCAATCTCGTATTCGCCGAGGCGCTGGCGCGCCCGTGCAAGGCTCGCGAGAATTTCTTTCGGCGACGCATCGGCGCTCCCGCCCCTGTCGAGTTGATCGAGAGCGGCAGTCAGATAGTCGGCTGCCTCGCGGTTCGCGTACTTCTCCAGCGCGATACGTCCGGCGGCGGTGAGGTAGGTCACCGCTTTGCGCGCGAGTTGCTGTGAATGCGCGCGCGAGAAGTGGAGAGCCAGCTCGTCGGCGTGACCGAGCGCTGACTGACCGTAGAATTCCTCCAGTGCTTCCGCGATCGTGCCGTGGAGGAGTCGCGCCCGCGCCTGTCCCAGCTCGGCGTAGATGACCTGCTGCAGCAGCGGATGCGTGAAGTCGTAGCGGATGCTGTCGGGGCTTCCGGTCTCGGCGAACACGCGCTGCCTCAACAGCTCGTCGAGCGCGCCAACTATCTCCTGCTCGGAGAGGCGTGACACCCGCGACAACGTCTCGTATGGAGCGCGCGTGCCGATCACTGCCGCGAGGCTCGCGACGGTTCCCGCATTCGGCGACAGTCTCTCCAGTCGCGCCTTTATCACATCGCGAATCGTCGGTGGCAAATGGAGAGTCTCCATCTCCCACCCGCTCCATCTTCCGTCGCGTTCGGCGAGGGCGCCGGACTCGACGAGAAACTTCAGCGTTTCCTCCACGAAGAACGGGTTGCCGCGTGTAGACCGGTAGAGAAGCGTCGAGAAATGGCGCGTCGACATCCTGTCGGCCCCGAACATCTGGTGGACGATGTCATCGGTCTCCTCGGACGAAAGCGGCTCGAGCCGTTGTACCGTCAGCACACCGAGACGAAGCAGCGACTGCTCGGTGCTGCGCAGCACGCTGTTCGATGCGCCTTCGGCTTCGTTATACGTTCCGAGCAGCAGGATCCTGTGCGTCTCGAGCTGCCGCGCCACAAAATGAAACAGCTCGAGCGAGGACGCATCCGCCCACTGCAGATTCTCGAGCAGGATGAGGAGTGGCTGCTTCGCCGCGAGCCGGCCGAGGAGCTGTGTGAAGTTCCACAGCAATCGCGCCTTTATCTCGGCGGGGTCCCCGTCACCCGCAGATCGTTTCCCCGCCGCGTCGGTTGCGAGCGCGGGAAAGAGGTGCCCTAGCTCGGCGCCGCCTCCCCTCGTCAGGATTGAGAGCGCGGCCGGGTCGAGCTTGCGCAGCAGAGGAAGCAGCGCGTCGGAGAACAACGCGTAGGGAACGCCGGTCTCGACGGGGTAGGCGCGGCCGACGGCAACGGTCCAGCCCTTTCTCGCGGCACTTTCGGCGGCGGCGGCGGCGAGGCGTGTCTTGCCGATGCCGCCTTCGCCAACGATGAACACCGACCGCCCGCCGCCTCGTGCCGATTCATCAATCGATCGGGAGAGCAGAGCGAGCTCGGCGCTCCGCCCCACTAGACGTGCTTCGTCACGGCCTGGCATTCCGGCCTAATGTACTGGCGGTTTTCCTTCGAGCTAGATGCTCATGCCTCGTCCCACTGGTCGGCCGAAGCCTGGGCGCTCGCTCGCCACTCCCGGGTCCACGACCTGAACCGCGATTCCTTCGGATCTCTGATCATCCCGACCACGAAGCGGACTCGCATCGGAGACTCCAGCATTCTGCTGAAGATGACGGTGCCGCGGCCTGACAGCGACGTGCCCGGAACCTCGAAGCTGATCCTCCTGCCCGGAGCCACCGGGGTCTCCATCAGCAGTCTCGCACCGCGCTGACTGACGTCCTCGAGAAGCGCGAGGCCGGACTCGGCCAGGTCTTCGCCATTTTCCTCGACCGACACTTCCGCCGGCAGCTGCACCTGAAATCGGCGCTCGCCCCTGATATTTCCGAACACCTCGGCGGCGCGGATGAAGAGGTTCGTCGACTGGCGATACTGCATGCGCAGCATCGGGATCGCGTGATGCGCGCAGTGCAGCTCGATGGCGTCGCGTGTCTCGAGCGGAAGCTGGTCGAACCGGACGCCGTGAGAATAGATCTTCTCTCCCTGGATGTCATCGCTCGTGGTGCGCAGCACTTCTCCGTAGACCTGCACGGTTCCGGATGCGAGCGCGAGCGGGAGGGTCACCTTGGATCCGGCAGGAATGGCAGTCGAGGAGCGGAACGCCATTCCGGATGGGTTCAGGTCCTGCGTCAGAGCGGAGATCTCGCGGACCCCCGTCGCTTCGCCGTTCGCGACCACGGTGACGCTGATCGGGAACTTGTCGATGAAGCGATGATCCAATCGCTGTTGGCCGGAATTCCGGCTGTGCATCACGACGTAGCCCGCGAAGTACATGTTCCAGGCGGCCCAGAATCCATTGAGCCAGAACGCAATCGAGTTCCAGCCGTCCGATGGGTATGTGATCCAGCCATACCGGCTGGCGAACGTCGCCCAGATGATCGAGAGACCAGACAGCGCAAAAATGACGAACTGCGGCGCGTACACCTTGAACGGAACGTCGCCCGCTCCTTTTGGAGTGACATTGAACTTGAGGCGCTTGTTCGTGAAGATCGCGGTCGTGGACCTTATGTACGTCCAGAACCGGACCATGTTGTAGCGCTCGGAGATCAGTATCCACCCGGTCCCGCGCGACAGCATCTCGAACGCCAGCACCATGAAGATGATGTACGGGATGAGCCGGATCAGCAGCTCGTGATTGGTGATGCTTACCGGGAGCGCGCCGGTGAAGAAGAAGATGATCGGCGCGGTGTAGAGGATCAGCTTCATGTATCCGTCGAAGTACGTCGTCGCCGAGGCGAAGTACTGAATGCGCTGCGCGAGCGTCAGTCCGGGATACGTGAGCGGATTCATGTTGCGCAGGATCTGCATCGCGCCCTGTCCCCAGCGCAGGCGCTGGACGTGATATGCCGTCGCCGACGCCGGCGCGAGACCGTAGGCGAGCGTCTCGCCGTGGTACATCGCCTTCCACCCCCGTCCCTGGAGCACGATCGAGGTCTCCATATCCTCCGTGATGCTCTTGGTCGAGAAGCCCCCGATCTCGTCGAACGCCGCGCGCCGGATGATCCCGCAGCTCCCGCAGAAGAATGCGGAGTTCCAGTTGTCCTTCCCGGCCAGGATCAGCGAGTAGAAGATCCGGTTCTCTTCCCAGATGCGCTTCGCCTCGTCGTTAACCACATGGGTGAACGAATCGGTGTTGTAGTAGTCCTGAGGCGACTGGACGAAGCCGACCCTGGGATCGTCGAAGTATCCCAGCATCCGGTCGAGAATGTTGGGCAGCGGAACGTGGTCGGCATCCAGCTGAAGGATGAAGTCGTTTTTAACGAGCCCCATTGCGTGATTGAGGTTGCCCGCCTTGGCGTGCTCGTGCGTGGTCCGGCGGATGTACCCGAGTCCGACCTGCTGGCACATCGCCCTGACCTCGTCGCGCTCGCCGTCGTCCAGCATGTAGGTGCGGTGGGGATACTTGATGGCCCGGGCGCCGATCGCCGTGCGCCGCAGAACCTCGAGCGGCTCATCATAGGTCGTGATGAACACGTCCACGTTCAGCCCCCGCGGTGCGCGCGGCGGCTCGTGGTACGTCAGCTTCCAGCAGGTGAACACGAGAAGAAAGAAATTCAGCACTCCCATCGTGTCGGCGACGGCGAGAGCGACCGAGAAGACCATGGCGTCGGGATTCAGCGTCGACGTCCAGCGCCAGATCAGCCAATAGGCGGAGTAGAAGCAGACGAACACCGCGAACGCGCGCGTGAAATACTCTTCCGCCTTCGGAAGGCGTGGTATGGCGTCGCGAAACGAGGCGTCTTCTGGCGAGCCTTCGGCAGGCTCGGATCCGTGGGTGCTGCTGTCTACGTTACCGGAGACGAGGCCGATTTTTTTCATTCGTTGAGGCATGATAGCGCGAGTTCTGTGCCGGGCAAGCGACGCTCGGAAAAACCCGTTTTCTATCTGCCCGGATCGCCTTTTCGCGGGACCAGCGAAGACAGGTCGAGCATCTTCTTCTGCCCGACGTAGTCGACGGTCTTGGGATCCGCCAGCTGCTTTAGTCCAGCCACCGTCGCGGCGATCCGGCTCGCCGCGCTGAGCACTTCCCCTGCCAGCTCCTTCACTTCCTCGGGTCGTGCGCCGTGGGCGAGGAGCTCCGCATTCATGCTCAGGATGGTGAGCGCGTTGTTCATCTCGTGCGATACGGCTACGGCCGTGTCGCCGATCCCGGCGAGCCAGCGGCCGTGGGCAGCTTCGGCCTCGAGCGCGCGCTGGGTGGTTATGTCCTGGATCTGTCCGATGAAGTAACGCGGCGCGCGACTCGCATCGCGGACAACGAATACATCGATGCAGACCCAGATCATATGACCGTCTTTGGCGTAGTAGCGTTTCACCTTGTTGTATCGGTCGGACTTCCCCGCTATCATCGCGCGGATCCGCTCGAGATCGTCGGGTAGATCGTCGGGATGACTGATGTCCTTGATGGTCAGGCC
>JBGTEZ010000416.1:0-4324 GCA_041747535.1 Gemmatimonadaceae bacterium | reverse complement strand
CTCACTCACCCGGTCCGTATCCTCGATCGGGACCGTGCCGCGGTCCCGACGTTCGGCCCGCCGTCGATCGAGCATCAGGCGCCGTTCGATCGTGAAGAGCCACGTCCTGAGCGAGCTCTCGCTTCGAAAGGAATCCAGCGAAGCGAACGCGCGCACGAACGTGTCCTGCACCAGCTCCTCGATCCCCTCGCGCTCGCCGGAGCTCGCCGCGAACCTCGCCAAAGCCTGTGAATGCCTCCCCACCAGCTTCGTCGCGGCGCGGCTGTCCCCCGCCTTCCAGCGCTCTATCAGCTCGAGGTCGGTCGGCTCCGGGCCGGATTCGTCCCCGCTCGTCATTTGGGCTCGCTAGGTAGACGTCCCAGTCCGGCCCGCGTTAAGGCAGATTGACCCCACCGGGGAGGGCTCATAGGTTCGCCCTTCCTGGGCAACCTTCCGGAGGAATTCCTGCCATCACCGCGCCGCGCGCCGCTCAGAATCTCTCACCGTGGAGCGCACGATAAGCTGCCCGAGAACTCGATTCCTGCCTTCGAAAGGGCGATCGAGCTGGGCGCCGAAGGCATCGAGCTCGATGTCCACGCAACGAGTGACGGAGTGGTGGTGGTTCATCATGATCCGGTGCTGCATGCGGGAGGTATGCCGCAATCGCCTCCGGCCGTCATCGCGGCAACCCGCCTCGAAGGCCTCGGGGCGCATCCTCTCGCCCCGGGAATCCCAATTCCGACCCTGACCGAGGTTCTCGGTGTGATCGGCAAGCGGGCATTGGTTTTCGTCGAGATCAAGGCGAGAGACATTGAGCCGCTCGTGGTGAGATGCATCCGGGAATCCGGGGCCGACTGTGCGGTACACTCGTTCGACCATCGTGTGATCTCGTCGGTGAAGAAAATCTTTCCCGCGATCAGGTGCGGCGTTCTCCAGGTGGCGCGGCACCTCGACCCAGTGAGCTCGGCAAAGGCAACCGGGGCCGAAGATCTCTGGCAGCAGGTCGATTACATCGACGAGGATCTCGTGGCCCGCGCTGATGCGATCGGTGTCCGCGTCATCGCGTGGACCGCTAACGATACCGCCCAATGGCAGGCGCTGCGCAGCCTCGGCGTCGGCGGTATCTGCACCGACCGGATCGGCGAGCTCAAAGCGTTCGCCCGTTAACGGGGCTATTTTTTCTCCCTTCCCTCTCCCCCTCTCCAGTCGACTTCAGAGGACTTCATTCCATGCGTGTTCTTGCTTGCCTCCTGCTTATGGGAACGATGGCGTGCGCCACTCGTCCGGGGCCGAAAACAGGTACTCCGCCCGTCTCGCGCTCGGATTCCGCCGCAGGCGTGGGACGCGGTGGAGCGTCGATGCCCAACGCCGATCCGTTCCCAAGCAGCTATGTAGCTTTTCCGGGGCGCACGACGCTGATCAGGGGTGTCAATATCTTCACGGCTGCCGGTCCTCTGATCAGGAACGGCGCAATCCTGCTCCAGAACGGAAAGATTGCCGCCGTCGGCCAGACCGTGGAGGCACCGGCGGATGCGCTGATAATCGACGGCGCCGGGAAGTACTTGACGCCCGGTCTCATCGACAATCATTCGCACCTGGGCGTCTACGCATCCCCCGGCGGTAATGCGCTGAGCGACGGGAACGAAGCGACCAATCCCAGCACGCCGTATGTCTGGGCCGAGCATTCAGTGTGGCCGCAGGATCCACAGTTTCCGCGCAACCTCGCTGGCGGTGTGACGACGCTGCAGGTGCTCCCTGGTTCAGCCAATCTCATCGGCGGACGCAGCGTGGTTCTCAAGGTCGTGCCCTCGCGCACCGTGCAGGGAATGAAGTTTCCCGGCGCGAAGTATGGGCTCAAGATGGCGTGCGGCGAGAATCCCAAGCGGGTTTACGCCACCCGTGGGCCATCGACCCGCATGGGCAACGTCGCCGGATACCGCGCGGCGTGGATAGCCGCCGAGGGATACCGGCGCAAGTGGGACAAGTGGAACACTGATCACAAGGGCGACGCGCCGGCGCGCGACCTTGGCAACGAAACGCTCGCCGAAGTGCTGCGCGGCAACATTCTCATCCACAATCATTGCTACCGCGCGGATGAGATGGCGCAGATGATCGACATCGCGAAGGAATTCGGCTACAAGATCCGCTCGTTCCACCATGGCGTCGAAGCTTACAAGCTTGCGGATCTTCTTGCGCGCGAGGGCATCAGCGGGTCGCTGTGGTCGGATTGGGGAAGCTTCAAGATGGAAGCGCTCGACGCGGTGAGGGCCAACATCGCGCTGGTCGATCGCGCCGGCGCGAGAGCGATCGTCCACTCGGACGACGCTTCCGGGTCTCAGCGTCTCACACAGGAAGCCGCGAAGGCGATGGCAGCCGGCATCGCGGCAGGAATACCGCTGACGGAAGAGCAGGCGATCAAATGGGTGACAATCAACCCCGCGTGGTCACTCGGCCTCGACGACAGGATCGGCTCGCTCGAGGCGGGAAAGAACGCGGACGTAGTTCTTTGGTCGGGTAACCCGTTCAGCGTGTATTCCCGGGCGGAAAAGGTTTGGGTCGATGGCGCAATGCTGTACGACCGCCTGAACGCATCACAACACTGGCGTACCGATTTCGAGCTCGGCTTCGTACCGCTAAACCGGAACTGATGATGCAAATACAATTATCCAGGCTTGTAGCGCGCTCTCTCGGATGCTTCGCGTTCTCAATCGCTGTCTGCCTGTCGGCGGGCGCACAGACGATCGCGATTACCGGCGGCAAAGTCTTCCCCGTCAGCGGACCGCCAATCGACGGCGGCACCGTGATTCTGACGAACGGCCGCGTCGCTGCCGTTGGAGCGAACGTCGCGATACCCGCCGATGCGCAGCGGATCGATGCGACCGGCAAGTGGGTGACTCCCGGCTTCATCAATTCCTCCACACAGCTCGGCGTCATCGAAGTCTCCCAGGTCAATGCCACGCGCGACATGAGCGCCCGCGGCAAGGACAATATTGCGGCGGCTTTCACGGTGTGGGACGGTCTCAACCCGAACTCGGTCATGCTGGCGCCCGCTCGCAAAGAGGGGATCACCACGATCGTCGTCATGCCCTCGGGAGGGCTCGTATCCGGCCAGGCTGCTTTGCTCAGCCTGGTGCCGGGCACCACGACCGATATGATCATCAGGGCGCCCGTCGCGATGGTCGCTGAGATCGGCGACGCAAGCTCCGCGGGCGTCAGCTCGAGGGGCGAGCTGCTCGTAAAGCTTCGGGAGCTTCTGGAAGACACGCGGTTTTTCCAGACGCGGAGAGCCGCGTACGAACGGGCGGAGACCAGGGATTTTGCCGCCAGTCGCCTCGATCTGCAGGCGATGATTCCCGTGATCGAGGGAACGCTGCCGCTCATCATCGCGGTCGATCGCGCCTCCGATATCGACGCAGCGCTGCGCCTCGCCCGTGAGTACAACCTCAAGATCATTATCGGCGGAGGCGCGGAAGCGTGGATGGTCGCCGACCGGCTTGCCGCCGCACGGGTGCCCGTTCTCACCGGCGCGATGAACAACATTCCGGGGGGATTTTCCGCGCTCGGCCAGCGCCAGGAGAACGCCGGCCTGCTGCGACGCGCCGGAGTCAACGTCTCATTGATCGGGAACGGACCTGGCGACCCGGAAGCGTTCAACGTCCGAAATCTGAAACAGGAAGCGGGCAACGCCGTCGCGTATGGAATGACCTGGGACGATGCTCTCCGCGCTGTCACACTCGCGCCCGCTGAAGCATTTGGAGTGAGCGATCGCGTGGGCTCGCTTCAGACCGGTCGCGACGCCAACGTCGTCATCTGGAGCGGCGATCCCTTCGAGCTATCGAGTCGCGCCGAGCGCGTGTTCATACGCGGGCGCGAGTACCCGGAGATGACGCGCCAGGACATGTTGACAGAGCGCTACAAGACTTTACCGAACACGCACAACATGCCGGTCGCGCGATAGGTGTGTTGCCGTTGCAGTTGCAGCCGCTTGCCCGCCAAAAAAGCTAGCTGGGCGAGCCCGGATATTCGTCGGTAGTGCCAGCTGTGGATTCGCTCCGGCCGCTCGAAGCGGTCGTCGATCTCGCCGCATCAGCCTGCTGGCGTCTCAGCTCGATCTCGGCTTCGAGCCGCGCGGCCTCGGTGTCGTGTGTATCGAGCGTCGCCCGGAGCCGATCGTTCGTCGCGGCGTCGAGCTCGGCTCCGCCTTTGCGCGCCCGGTAGACCGCGTAACCCAGCGCCTGTGCCGCCTTGTCGGCCAGCTGACGGGTGCGAAATGCCTCGAGCCGGGTCTTGCCGTCGTCGAACGCATCCTGCGCGACTTTCCCGGCTCGGTCCAGCTCCTGTTTCA
>JBGTEZ010000415.1:0-2242 GCA_041747535.1 Gemmatimonadaceae bacterium | reverse complement strand
ATCCACGAGTCCATCGGCCATCCGACCGAGCTCGATCGCGCGCTCGGTTACGAGGCGAATTACGCCGGCACCAGCTTCCTCGCGCCACCCGACAAGGTGCTCGGCAAGCTCAAATACGGCCCCGAATTCATGAACGTGCAGGGCGACCGTTCGCAGGAAGGCGCGTGCGCGACCATCGGCTACGACGACGAGGGCGTGAAGCCGGAGAATTTCCTCATCGTCAAGAACGGAGTCTTCAACGACTATCAGACCACGCGCGAGCAGGCAAACTGGCTCAAGTGGTGGTACGACTCGCAGAAGATGCCGACGCGATCACACGGCTGCTCCAACGGCGACTCATGGGGATCGGTGCAGTTCCAGCGGATGCCGAACGTGTCGCTGCTGCCGGGCGACAAGGACATCGGCTGGAATGATCTCATCGCCGCAACTGACAGGGGAATCGCCATCGTCGGGAACGGCTCGTTCTCGATCGATCAGCAGCGCTACAACGCGCAGTTCGGCGGACAGGTCTTCCACGAGATCAAGGGCGGGAAGATCGTCGGCCAGCTCAAGGACGTCGCGTACCAGATTCGCACGCCCGAGTTCTGGAACTCGATGGACATGATCGGCGGGCAGAAGAGCTACATGCTCGGCTCGACCTTCAACGATGGCAAAGGACAACCAGGTCAGTCGAACGCGGTCAGCCACGGCTGTCCGCCGAGCAGATTCCGTAACATCAACGTGATCAACACCGGGAGGAAGGCATGAGCCGCTCAGGAGAAGTACGCGGAGCGCCGAAGCGCCTCCTCGAGAAGGCGGCGGCCTCCATACCCGAAGGTGCGGTGATGCCGCGCGAGCAGGCGCAGGCGCTGATCGCGAAGATCGTAGCGATGTCCAAGGCGGATGAGATCTCGATCAACATCAACAGCGGCTACCAGGCGGATGTGCGCTTCGCGGCCAATCAGATGTCAACCTCCGGCGGCGTTGTGAACGCGCAGGTTGCGATCCAGAGCACATTTGGAAAGAAGCACGCGGTCGCGGTGACCAACGACCTGTCGGATGCATCGCTGCGCCGCGCCGTCGAGCAGTCGGAGAGTCTCGCCAAGCTCTCGCCCGACGATCCGGAAAATATGCCGGGGCTGGGTCCCCAGACCTACGTACCCGTCAATGGATATTTCGACTCCACCGCCAACCTCACTCCGACCGATCGTGCCCGCGCCGCGCTTACCGCGCTCGAGCCGGCCCGAAAAGCAGGTGATCTGAAGGCAGCGGGCTTCATCGTCGTCGATGCCAATTCCACGGCCCTCGGCAACAACAAGGGACTGTTCGCGTACAACCGCGCCACCAACGCGAACTACACGCTCACCGTGCGGACGGACGATGGTACGGGTTCCGGCTGGGCCGGCGCCGAGCATCCTGACTGGACCAGGCTCGACTTCGCCGCCCTCTCGACGCACGCCATCAACAAGGCGCGGCTGTCGGCGAACCCCGTCGCGATCGAGCCGGGCCGGTATACGGTGATTCTCGAGCCGCAGGCCGTCGGAGACCTCGTCCAGCTCATGGCTTTCGCGTTTGCGGCACGGAACGCCGACGAGGGGAGAAGCGCGTTCGCGAAACAGGGCGGCGGAAACAAGATCGGGGAAAGGATCGTGGACCCCAGAGTCACGATCATGTCGGATCCCCAGGATGCGCAGGTGCTCTCGCAGCCATTCGACGGCCAGGGACTTCCGCTCCAGCGCCAGGTATGGGTGGAAAACGGAGTGCTCAAGCAGTTGTTCTACTCCCGTTTCTGGGCGCAGAAGCAGGGGAAGGTCGCAACCGGATTCCCGTCGTCACTCAAGATGCAGGGCGGGACGACATCGATGGACGACATGATCAAGTCGACGCCGCGCGGAATTCTCGTCACGCGACTGTGGTATCTCAGGCAGGTCGATCCGCGGACGATTCTCTACACGGGGCTGACGCGAGACGGAACGTTTCTGATCGAGAACGGAAAGGTGTCGAAGGCGATCAAGAATTTCCGGTTCAACGAGTCGCCGCTTTTCCTTCTCAGCAACCTCGAGGCGCTCAGTCCGGCGGTCCGCATCGCGGGCACCGAGTCGGGTTTCCCCACGGTCATGCCGGCGATCAAGGCGAAGGACTTCAACTTCACGAGCTTGTCGGACGCGGTCTAGCGCCGAAGCGCGGCGACGGATCTGGCGGGAGCGACCGCCATGTCCGTCGCCAACCGCTCAGCTCAGCGAGCTGGCGTGATCCAACCCCA
>JBGTEZ010000414.1:0-7792 GCA_041747535.1 Gemmatimonadaceae bacterium | reverse complement strand
GCAGCATGACGTCGGCGGCCGGTAGACTCGCGCCCGCTGCGGCGACCTGCGCCGGCCCCGCGGACGCACAGCCGGCAAGGATGACAACGGCCAGCAGCGTCGGAAGAGCACGCGCGGCATCGAGGGGATGAGGAAGTATCGAAAGTGGGCGACGCTGCAATTGAAGACTCCA
Organism: Gemmatimonadaceae bacterium; assembly: GCA_041747535.1. Taxonomy (GTDB): domain Bacteria; phylum Gemmatimonadota; class Gemmatimonadetes; order Gemmatimonadales; family Gemmatimonadaceae; genus UBA4720. Next base: position 7,620 of record JBGTEZ010000414.1, on the reverse strand, counting down.
GACGGGAGGGCGAAGCAGAAAGTAGCCCCGGCGCGCAGATTTGACAGCCTGCGATCCGCGGCATATTTGGAGCGAATCCGTTTGCCGTCGCGTAATTCCTTGCCTCTTCAACGAAATCCAGCCAGCTGATGCGACATTCACGGCCGACCCTGCTCGGCGCCCTCTCGATCATGTTCGCAACCGGTTGCGCCTCGGTCGCGACTCAGCGTGATTCGGCGTCGTACGACCTGCTCATCACCAACGCCAGAATCGTCGACGGCACCGGCAACGCGTGGTACCGCGGCAGCGTCGGCGTCCGAGGCGACAGGATTGCCTACGTCGGCTTCTCGATGCCGCACCTCACGGGGCGGCGCGTCATCGACGCCAAGGATCAGGTAGTTGCGCCCGGATTCATCGACATGCTCGGCCACTCCGAGTCGTCGATACTTCGCGGACCCCACGCCGTCTCGAAGATCACCCAGGGCATCACCAGCGAGATCACCGGCGAAGTCCATTCGGCGTGGCCGCACCGCCGCCTCGGCGAGCCCCCCGATTCAGACCAGCCGTGGCGGTCGCTGGCCGAGTACTTCGCCCACATCGAGAAAATCGGAATTGCCATCAATCTCGGCACTTATGTCGGAACGAGCTCGGTCCGCGAAGAGGTGATGGGGATCGGCAACAGAACACCGACCGCGCCGGAGATGGCGCGGATGGGAGCGCTGATCGATTCCGCGATGCGCGATGGCGCGGTGGGACTCGGCACCGGCCTCATCTACCTGCCCAGCAATTTTTTCACGACCGACGAGCTGATCGCGCTCACGAGATACGTGACGCCCTACAGGGGCGGCTACGCGGCGCACATGCGGAGCGAAGGCACGGCGATGCTCGAGGCCGTGCGGGAGACGATCAGAATTGCGGCGGCATCAGGCACCTGGGCGCAGATCCGCCACATCAAGTCGCGCTCGCTCGAGCAGATGAAGCAGGCCGTGGCGCTGATCGATTCGGCGCGCGCTGCCGGCATCGACGTCACGGCTGATCAGTATCCGTACATCGCGAGCTGGACCGGACTGGCCGCGATGCTCAACACGTGGGTGCAGGAAGGCGGCCGCGACTCGCTCGTCGCGCGCCTGCGCGATCCCGCGATTCGGGCACGGCTCAAGGCCGAGCTTGGGCAGGACAGCGCCGCCGGCATCCGCACGGCCGAGCGCACGATGGTGAACGACGTGGTCGCTGACTCGCTGAAGCAATATCAGGGGAAGCGGCTCACCGAGATCGGGCGAATGCGCGGACAGGACGCGTACGACGCGGCGTTCGACGTCCTCATTGCCGACCGGGGACGGACAGGGGCGATCTACTTCTCATTCGATGAGGATGCGCTGCGTTATGCGATGAGGCGGCCGTGGGTTTCGATCGGGCAGGATGCGGGCGCGCGCAGTCCGGATTCGGCCGGGAACTGGGAGCGCGCCCATCCGCGTGCCTTCGGCACCTTTCCGCGCATCCTCGGCCGCTACGTGCGGCAGGATTCGGTGCTCACGCTCGAGGACGCGATCAGGAGGATGACATCGCTCGCGGCGCAGCGCGTTGGGCTCGCCGACCGTGGCATGCTCAAAGCGGGCATGTACGCCGATATCACGATCTTCGATCCCAATACCATCATTGACGTCTCGACGTACGAGGACCCGTCGCACACGTCGGAGGGGGTCCGGTACGTATTCGTCAACGGCGTCGCTGTCATCGACGATGGCCGCCTGACGCGTGCGCTTCCCGGACGCGCGCTCAGAGGACCAGCCTACACTCGCGGCAAACGCTGATAGTGTACATATCCACATCGAGGTGAGTGCGTGAATATCAAGTACACGGTTGGCGAGAGCGCGCTCGGCAAAGTAGTGCTGGCCGCAACGGACAAGGGGATCTGCGCCCTGAGCCTGCGCGAGTCCGGCGCCGGCGCTGAACGGTCGCTTCAGGCCCGGTTCCCGCGTGCCGCCATCGAGCGTGATGACCGCGGTCTTCGGCGCCAGCTCGAGGCCGTGCTCGAACGAATTGCCGGCCGCCGGCTGGACGATGCGCTCCCGGTTGACCTCGAAGGCACCGACTTTCAGCGCGAGGTATGGAATCAGCTCCTTGCTATTCCACCGGGATCGACCCGCTCGTACCTGGACATCGCTCAGGCGGTAAACCGGCCGAAGGCAACCCGCGCCGTGGCTCAGGCGTGCGGGGCGAATCCAGTCGCCGTCGTGGTTCCCTGCCACCGCGTCGTGATGAGCGACGGATCGATTGGAGGGTACAGCGGTCTGCCCGGAGTGAAGAAGGCCCTACTCCAAGCAGAAGGAGCGCTGCCGGCTTAGCCGGTCAGTCTTTTTTCTTGGTCGCGCAGAGCGCAGCACCGCTCGTTGAGTCGGCCGGAATGTAGATCGCCAGTGCCTTCCCCTTCCGTTGCGTGCCGGTCCTGGCAACGTGACCAATCACCTTCGTCAGTGCGCTCGGCTCGTCGATGTTGTCGAGAATGATTCCATTCGCCCCGTACTTCGCGGCCTTCTGGCGCATCGACTCCATCATCTGCGCTTCGCTGGACCAGTTCGACTCGCCCTTCGAGTGCAGGATCGCGACCTCACGGTACGCCGACGGGACACGAGCCGGGGTCGTGAAGAGGCGGACGGCGTCGGAACAGGTGCTGGCGAGCTTGATGGTTGGGTCGAGCACCGTCGCGTTGGTCGAGACGCACGCGACGACGCCAAGAAGGAAGCCGAAAGAGGTGAGAAGCCTGGTTTTCATGGCGCGCCCCGGGGGAGAGTGGAACACCTTCACGCAACGCTGCCGCGCAATGCGTGGGCCACCGGCGGACGCCCCGAAAGAGCGCCGGAACGGAGCCTGCCGTCATCCGGAGATGACGAGTCCAGTCGCCCGCAGGTGACACTCGATGTACTTTCTCGACCATGACGACTGAGGCCACCTCGTTCGATGCCATCGTGGTTGGATCGGGGATCTCGGGTGGCTGGGCGGCAAAGGAGCTGTGCGAGAAGGGCCTCAAGACGCTGGTCCTCGAGCGAGGCCGGGACGTGGTCCACGTCAAGGACTACCCCACCATGAACCTCAATCAATGGGAGCTTCCGCACCGGGGCGCCCTCTCGCGGCAGGTGCTCAAGGAGAACCCGCTCATCAGCAAGGCGGCCGGTTACGGTGAAGACACCGCGCACTTCTTCATCAAGGATGCCGACCATCCGTACGTACAGGAAAAGCCCTTCGACTGGATTCGCGGCTATCAGGTCGGCGGCAAGTCGCTGATCTGGGGGCGCGCCTGCCAGCGGTGGAGCAAGCATGAATTCACGGCGCCCGAGCGCCAGGGATACGGCATCAACTGGCCGATCGGCTACGATGATGTGGCCCCGTGGTACTCACACGTGGAACGCTTTATCGGCGTCTGCGGCAATACCGATGGCCTCGAAGCGATGCCGGACGGAGATTATCTCCCGCCTTTCGATTTCAACTGCGTCGAAAAACACCTGAGCGACAAGATCCGCGCTCACTATGGAAATCGATTTGTGGTGCAGGGCCGGTGGGCCCAGCTATCACAGCCAAAGGAGATCCACCTTCGGCAGGGTCGCGGTACCTGCCAGGCGCGGAATCTCTGCATGCGGGGGTGCCCGTACGGGGGATACTTCAGCTCCAATTCCTCGACGCTTCCATGGGCCGCGAAAACGGGCAATCTCACGATGCGTCCCGACTCCGTCGTGCACTCGATCCTCTACGACGAGGCAAAGGGAAAAGCCACCGGCGTAAGGGTGATCGATGCCAAGACACACGCCGTCACCGAGTATCGGTCGCGGGTCATTTTCGTGAATGCATCGGCACTCAACACCAATCTCGTTCTTCTCAATTCGACATCGAAGCGGTTTCCGCACGGACTCGGCAACGACAACGGCCTGATGGGGAAGTACATCGCCCACCACAACTACCGCGCGGCGGCGACGGGCTCGATCGCGGGATTCGAGGACAAGTACTTCTACGGACGCAATCCGACCGAGTGCATCCTCCCCAACTTCCGGAACCTCGGGAAGCAGGAGACGGATTTCGTGGGCGGGTACACCACGTTCACCGGAGGATACCGGGAGCGCGGCGCGCCGACCACCGCGCGTGTCGGTGGAGACTACAAGGATTCGCTGGCCCAGCCGGGGCAGTGGAAGATCTACATGTACATGCAGGGAGAGACCATTCCCAGGGAGACCAACCACGTTCGTTTGCACGAGACACGCAAGGATCAGTGGGGCATTCCGCTGCTGGTGACATCGGTCGCATACGACGACAACGACGAGAGGATGATTCGCGACTGGCGCACTGAAGCCCAGGCGATGCTGGGCGTCGCCGGCTGCCACGACGTCGAGACACGTGACAACCATCAGCCGCCCGGACTGGATATCCACGAGATGGGTGGAGTGAGGATGGGGAGCGATCCAAGGACATCACTCCTCAACGAGTGGAACCAGCTCCACGCCTGTCCCAATGTTTTCGTCACCGATGGCGCCTGTATGACATCCACCGGAAACCAGACTCCGTCGATCCTGTACCTGGCGCTCACCGCCCGCGCGGCGAACCGCGCCGTCGACGAGCTGGCGAAGCAAAACCTGTGATGACGGAGCGCCAATGCCGCCGATGAACCGACGCGAAGCGCTTAAGACTACCGGCGTACTGGTCGGTAGCGTCGTGGTGACCACCAACGGATTTCTGGTTGCGTGCGCGCGCGATTCGACTCGCTCGCCGTCGAGGGTGCTCACACTCGAGGACGAATCGCTCATCGAGGAGATCGCCGATACGCTTCTCCCGACCACGCCGTCTTCGCCGGGAGCAAGGGCGGCAGGGGCCGGCGCGGCGATCAACCTGCTCCTCACCGATTGTTACGAGCCTGAAGCCCAGAAGCGCGTGGTAAGCGGGCTCAGGGAATTCCGCGACACGTGCAAGGAGCGTTGCGGGGGAAGCTTCGTTTCACTCTCCCAGTCGGAGCGCGAAAAGTTTTTGCGCGGGGTAGACTCGGAGTCGCAGCGGGCGGCAGCTACACATTACTTCGGACTCCTTCGCGAGCTCTCGCTCCGCGCCTATTTCTCCTCCGAGGTCGGAATGACGAAGGCGCTGCGCTACGTGCTCGTCCCCGGAAAGTGGGTCGGCTGCGTGCCGCTTGCCAAAGGACAGCCAGCGTGGGGTTGAGCCCGATCGCCCTTTTCAGCAAGGCGCTCGATGCCAGGTAAGGTGAAGATCGGAATCGTCGGCTCGCGATTCCAGGCGGACTGCATTGCGGCGTCGGTGAGGATGATGCCGGAGGAAATGGAGGTCGTTTCGGTCGCATCTCCCACTCCGGGAAACGCCGAGGCGTTCGCGCGGCGTCACGGTATTCCCGGCTTTCACACCGACTACCGGCAGCTGCTCCGCGATCCCGCGATAGAGCTCGTTTCGATCACCGCGCCCAACCGCCTTCACGCGCAGATGACGATCGACGCGGCACGCGCCGGCAAGCACGTCGTCTGCGAGAAGCCGCTCTCGGTCACCCTCGAGGAAGCAGATGCGATGATCGACGCCTGCGCCAAAGCCGGCGTCCTGCTCCTGTACGCCGAGGAGCTTTTTTTCGCTCCGAAATACGCAAAGGCGAAGCAGATGGCGGACGAAGGTGCGTTCGGGAGAGTTCATCTCGTCAAGCAGAGCGAGAAGCACTCCGGTCCGCACTCCGACTGGTTCTGGGACGTCGGGCAATCGGGTGGCGGGGCGCTCATGGATCTCGGATGCCATGGCATCGCTTTCTGCTGGTGGTTCCTGGGAAAGCCCAAGGTGAAAAGCGTGTACGCACATCTCTCGACCCAGGTTCACTCCGCGCGCACGGAGGGCGATGACGAAGCGATCACGGTGATCGAGTTCGCTACTGGGGCATTGGGCATAGTCGAGAACAGCTGGAACCGGCCGGGTGGAATGGATGACCGGATCGAAGTCTTTGGCGAGAAGGGGCAGACGTACGCCGACATGCTGATGGGAAATGCCCTTCCTACCTACTCGGAGGTCGGCTTCGGCTACGCTGTCGAGAAAGCAGGTTCCACCCGCGGCTGGACGTGGCCGGTATTCGAGGAGCACTGGAACTACGGGTTCCCCCAGGAGATGCGGCACTTCGCGCGCTGCGTTCGCGGGAAGGAGACTCCGATTTCGGACGGCGAGACCGGGCGCGTGGTGCAGGAAGTCCTCTATGCTGCCTACGCTTCGGCGGGACTCGGCAGGAAGATCATGCTGCCGTTCCGCCCGAAGGGAATCACGAAGCCAATCGACCTCTGGAAGAATCCCAAGCTGGCCGAAGCCGCCCTCTGATGCGCCTCGCCGGCGCGATCGATATTGGCGGCACCACGATAAAAATCGGGATTGTCGCGGCTGATGGCGCGATCGTCGCTCGGAGCGAGATTCCGACACCGTCGCTCGGAGATCCCATTCCACTCGTTGACGGCGTCGCGGCTGCGCTCAAACCATTGATCGATGCAAAGACCGATGGCCAAACCGTCGCCAGCGTTGGTGTCTCGGTCGCCGGGTTTCTGGACGACGCACATGATGCGATGATCCATAACGCAAACCTGCCCGCACTCAGTGGATTCCCGCTGCGCCGAATGCTCACCGACAGGCTCGGAGTGGACTGTCTTCTCGAGGTTGATTCAAACGCGGCTGTAGTAGCCGAGTACAGGTTCGGAGCGGGGCGAGGCGTCGAACGCCTTCTGGGCGTAACGGTAGGTACGGGATTGGGTGGTGGAGTGATGATCGATGGCGCGCTGCTCCGGTTCACGGGCCAGTGCGCGGGTGACGTGGGGCATATCATCATTGCGCCGGAGGGACGGCGCTGTACGTGCGGAGCGCGCGGCTGCATCGAAGCAATGGTCAATTCCGGAGCCGTGTCGGAGCGCGCCGGTAAACGTGCGCCTCGCGACGTGATCGATGGCGCGCGAAATGGAGACCGCGTCGCACTCGACGCCCTTGCTGAAACCGGCTGGTGGCTCGGGTTGGGTCTGGCGGCGCTGTCGCCCGTCTTTGAGCCCACTACGATTGTGGTTGGCGGCGGAATTGGGACTGCCGGCGAGTTGTTGTTGCAGCCCACCCGTGTGAGCTACCGCGCGCATGTCGCGAAGGGCTTCGCCGATCGGGTACAGATCCTCGGATCGTCGTTCGGGGGACGGGCGGGGATGATTGGTGCCGGAAGTCTCGCCCTCGATCCGCTCAGATGACCGAGTGAACACCCCTCTCCGAATTTTCCCGACACCCGACGCAATCGGAGAATATCTCGCTCCGCTGCTCGTTGATCGTATCGAGCTGGCGCGCATGCAGGGGAGGAGATTTCTGCTGGGCTGCCCGACGGGGCGCACGCCGCGTCCGATTTACGGTGCACTGGGGCGTCATCTGGCGAAGCGGAGGCAGGACATCAGCCACCTCGTGCTGGTGATGATGGATGAGTATCTCGTTCAGGGAGTTGACGGTTTGTCATACGCCCCTGCCGATCAGCCGTGGTCCTGCCATCACTTCGCGCATAGCGAGATCGCCGCACCGCTCAACGCTGATCTGCCCGCGTCCAGCCGACTGAGAGATGAGCACATCTGGTTCCCTGATCCACGTGATCCGGGTGAATACGATGTC
>JBGTEZ010000413.1:0-9194 GCA_041747535.1 Gemmatimonadaceae bacterium | reverse complement strand
TCTAACCTCGTACCCGTTCCCCTCAGCAGTTGCAGTCAAGCGCTCAGCCCAACGTACAACTTTCGTAATTAGAACTCCCCGATGAACCCGATCTCGACTTCGAGATGATGCCCGAACTGCTTCTCGACCTTCTCCTGCGCGATGGCGATCAGCTGGCGGACATCGTTCGCGGTCGCCTTCCCCAGATTCACCATGATGTTCGCGTGAATGTGGGAGATCTGGGCATCGCCCTGGCGAAAGCCCTTTAGCCCCACCTGGTCGATCAGCCGTCCCGCCCCCACGGCCTCGATCTTCTTGAAGATGGACCCCGCGCTCGGATGGTACTCGAGCCATGGGTGCTTCCCTCCGCGCCAGCTGAGGTTTTCCTGCATGATGCGATGCATGATCGCCTTGTCCTTCGGCTCGAGCTGAAACGTCACCGCCAGCGCGATGTCGCGGCGCTTGTGGAGCGTGCTCGTGTCGTATCCGAACTGCATGTAATCCTTGTCGACGATGCGGCGATCCCCTTCTTCCATCAGCAGCTCGGCCGACTCGAACACTTCGGCGATGAACATCGTGCGCTCACGCTCCGGCGCCGGGGAAAGGAAGTGGAGATTCTGCCATACGGCGCCGCCGACGGTGCTCGGAATTCCGACGTAGTGCTCGAGGCCGGACAGATCCCTTTCCACAGCTTTTGGAATGAGCCTGGCCATCACCGCGCCGCTCTCCACCCAGAGCTTTCCGTCGTCCGAAAACCGGAGGTGGTGCGAGGTATTGCGGATTACCAGGCCGCGAAACCCCTTGTCTCCGACGAGGATGTTGGCGCCGAGGCCGAGGACGAAATAGTCGACGTCGAGCTCGCGGGCGGCGGTAACCGCCCCTGCCAGATCGTCCGTCGATGTGGCATCGTAAAAGAGGTCTGCAGGACCACCAATGCGGAAAGTGGTGTATTGTCCAAGCGGCTCGTCGCGCCTGAGTCTTCCCGAGTCCAGTCTAGCAATCAATTGCCCGTAGTTTTTCGAGCGGGCGCTCCCAGAATCTGACATGTCCGAAAGAAAGGGTATCCCCCTCTACCGCGCCACTCTTGCGCTCCTGATTTCTCTCGTCTGCTCCAGCACCGCGTGGGGACAGCGGGCAGAGCTGGAAAAGATCATACAGCGCAAAGTTCTGTCGAACGGCCTCGAGGTCATCGTCGTCGAAAATCACGGTGTCCCGCTCGCCACTGTCGAAGTGAACGTCAAGAACGGGTCGTTCACCCAGCCACCCGAGTACGAGGGGCTGGCGCACATGTACGAGCACATGATTTTCCGGGCGAACTCCAAGTACCCCGATCCCAGTCAGTTCCTCGACCAGATGTCTGACCTGGGCGCGGTGTTCAACGGCACGACCCAGGAAGAGCGGGTCAACTACTACCTCACGGTTCCCGCCGACAAGACGGGAGATGCGATTGGTCTGCTGGCGGCCGCGCTGCGTGACCCGTTATTCCGTCAGGACGAGCTGGAACGCGAGCGACAGGTAGTGATTGGCGAGTACGACCGCAACGAGTCGAGTCCGTTCTTCGCGCTCACCCAGGAGATGGACCGCCGCCTTTATCCCGGAAACCTGAGTCGGAAGAATACCATCGGGAGCCGGCAGATCATTCTGACCACGACCCCCGAGAAGATGCGGACGATTCAGCGAAAGTATTACGTCCCCAACAACTCGGTGCTCATCGTCGCTGGTGACGTGAACCCGGCGTCGGTGTTCGCGCTGGCCGAGCGCGAGCTCGGGAGCTGGGCGCGCGGCGCGGATCCGTTCGTGGCGGATCCAATTCCGCCCATTCCGGCGCTCACAAAGAGTGAAGGCGTGGTCGTGGAAGCTCCGGTCAGTGCCGTGACATTCCTCGTCCAGTGGCAGGGCCCGAGTGTCGGCAAGGATCCGAAAGCGACTTATTCGGCCGACGTCTTCTCGGACGTGCTCAACGACCCTCGCTCGCAATTTCAGGAAACGCTGGTGGACAGCGGACTCTGGCAGGCACTTGGAGTCAATTATTACACGCTCAATCACACCGGCCCGATCACAATCAGTGGACAGACGTCGCCCGAACAGCTGCGGGCCGCGGTCGCGGCACTGTATCGCGAGATCGCCAAGTTCAACGCGCCCGGCTACTTCACTCTCGAGGAGCTCGAGGCGGTGAAAGCGCATCGCGCCGTCACCTCCGCGTTCGACCGCGAGCGCGCCTCCGGCTTCGCGCACACGCTCGGCTTCTGGTGGAGCGTCGCCAGCCTCGAGTACTACATGGGATACGTGGACAACATGGCACAGCAGACACTCGAAGACCTTCGCTCCTACGCGAGCCGCTACATACTCGGGAAGCCGCACATCTCCGGGGTTCTGATCGCGCCACAGGCCAGGCGGCAGCTCGGGCTCAAGCCCGAAGAGCTCGTCGGCGGAGGGAGCCGCTAATGCTGCTGACAATCGCGCTGGCACTGTCTGCGGCCGCTGCGCCCCTAACCACGACGTTCGATGTGTCTGGTGTGCGGGTGATTCTCAGGCAGAACGCCGCCAACAACGTCGTCGCCGCGAACCTGTATCTGCTCGGAGGTGCGCGACAGGTGACGGAGGCGAACGCGGGAATCGAGCCGATACTCCTCGATGTGTCCGATCGCGGCACGCAGAAGTATCCAGGCACGGCGCTCCGCCGGGCGATGTCGCGGCTCGGCAGCGAAATAGTCATTCGAGCGAACGCTGACTGGACGATGTTCGGCATCAGGTCCAGCACTGAGGTCTTCGACTCGACCTGGGCGATTTTTGCCGATCGCGCGATGCGGCCGACGCTCAGAAGCTCGGACGTAAACCTGGTGAAGGCCCAGTATCTATCCGGCATCAGGCAACGCCGCGACGATCCGGATGAGCTCGCAAGCCTCCTCGCCGACAGCATCACTCTGGCCGGGCATCCGTACTCCGTCTCGGTCGTGGGAAACGAGAGATCGATTCAATCCCTCGACTCCGCCGCGCTCCGCGAATATCACCGGAAAGAATTCGTGAAATCGCGGATGCTGCTGGTGGTAGTGGGAAACGTGGATCGCGCTCACATCGAGCGCCTGGTCAGCCAGTCGCTCGGACAGCTCGCGGCGGGGAGCTATGGATGGACGGCGCCCCCGCGTGTTCCCGAGAGAGAGACCGCTCTGGTGATCGAGCGCCGGGCGCTGCCGACCAACTACATCATCGGCTACTACAGCGGGCCGCTGGCAACGGGACCGGACTATCGCGCCCTGCGTGTCGCCACATCGGTGCTGACAGGGAGGATGTTCGCCGAGATACGCTCCCGTCAGAATCTGACCTATGATGTCCATGCGCCGTTCATCGACCGCGCGGCGACGGTTGGAGGCCTCTATGTGTCCACGGCTTCACCCGACACCACGCTGAAGCTGATGCGATCGGCGATCAACGATCTTCAAACGGGGCTGCTCGATCCGGTCGGCCTCAAGCAGATGGAGCAGCAGTTCATCACCGAATATTTTCTCGACAACGAAACGAACGCCGCGCAGGCCGATTTCCTCGCCAGAGCGCAGCTGTATGAAGGCGATTATCGCGCGGCCGACAGGTTCGTGAGTGATCTCAGAAGCGTGACTCCGGAGGCGGTCCAGCGAGTGGCGCGGAGATACATGAAGGGCTTCAGGTTCGCATACGTCGGCGATCCGTCCAAGCTCAAACCGGGCACGTTCGCGCTGTTCTAGGAGCGGCGCCAGTGCGCGCCGCCCGCTCGGCTACTCCGCAAACTCCTCCGCCACGATGCGGGGATCTACGCCACCAGTGTAAAGCGCGATGCCGACGATCGCCGCCGACACGCCGCGATCGGCAACGGCGCGCAGGTCGTTGATCGTGGCGAACGGCCCGGCTGCAATGATCGGAAAATCGGAAGCCTCGACCGCATCCTCGAGAAGTGACAGGTGTGACCCGCCGGAGATGTCCTCGAGGTGTGGCGCGGTCACGATCAGACCGGCCAGCGGGAGCCGGTTCAGCTCGTCGATAAGGTCGAGCACCAGCATTGGCCTGGCTCTCGCCCATCCCCGCGCCAGCACCTTCCGGTCGCGAACGTCGGCAGCGACCACAATGGAGCCGGGAAACAATCCGGCCATCTCGGTGAGCCAGTCAGGGTCTTCCAGCGCACGATTGCCGATGACCACCCGCTGGGCGCCATCGCTCAGCAGCTGCTGGATCGACTCACGCTCTTTGACGCCGCCGCCCACCTGCACCTCGGCCTCCGTGCGGCTCAATATCGTTCGCACGACCTCGGCGTTGGATCCCCGGCCGGTGATCGCATCCAGGTCGATGACGTGGAGGTGGTGAAATCCGTACTGTCTCCACGCGAGCTCGACGCCCATGACGTCCGGAATCCTGATGACCTCCTCGTCATAGGAGCCCGCCGCCAGCTGGACGCAGGCGCCGTCGCGAAGGTCGATCGCCGGGATGGCGATCAAGGGGGCGAAACGAAGGGTTGGGCACGAATCATGAGAGGCGGAAAGTGTTGCAATGATTGCGGTTTGGCGATCTTGTGAATAAATTCACAAGATCGGACGTTTCGAGTAAAACGCGGTGGACGTAAATAACGGTACGGCTTTGGAGGCCTCCTGAATATGCGGTTCTACGGATTGGCAGTGATGGTTGGAGTGGTTGGACTGAGCGCTTGTGCCGGTGGCGATAAGCGCCCTGGTGATACGACCGCGGTGATAATCGATACTTCGGCAGCAGTCGCGACCGTTCCTGCAGGTACGACGCCGGTTGCGTCAGGCACGATGGCGCCGATCACCGGCACTACCCATGAGGTGAAGATGGTCGGCGATGCTCAGGGCTATCGGTATGAGCCCGCGAACATCACCGTCAAACAGGGCGATGGGATCAAGTTCATCATGGTTTCGGGCGGCCCGCACAACGTTGCGTTCGATGCCGCGACCGTTCCGGCTGACGTCAAGCCGCAGCTCGATGCCAACATGGGCACAGACAAAATGGGCGAGCTCTCGAGCAACATGAAGATGAATCCGAACGAGACGATCACCGTCTCCTTCGGGAACATCAAGGCAGGAAAGTATCCCTACCACTGCGTTCCGCACCTTGCGATGAACATGAAGGGTGTTATCACGGTTCAGTAGCACGTCGCGATTCAAAGCAAGCAAACGGCGGGGGCGAAATGCTCCCGCCGTTTGTCGTATCCGTCTCTCACACCGTATCTTTGAGTCATGACCGTTCGTAGCATGACGCGCATGGGCGGAGGCTCGGCCTACCTCTGGATGGCGGCGAGAGCCCGGAACTCGCTGCGCCGGGTCGCGGTGTTCGGAATCGTTGGCGGTCTCGTTTTCATCGCCGCCCTGATCGCGTTCGTGCTGGTGCCCCGGAACGCCTCCAGAAAAGCACAGGCGGTCTCCGCCCAGATCGAGGCGCGAACCGATACGACTGCCGTCGCGGCGATCCGGAGCCGCTATCTGGCTGAAGTGACTACCGCCGATTCAGTGCTGGCGGTGACGCGGCGTGCGGCCATTCCCGCCCCACCGATAGTCATCGACACGTTTCCACCGGCGGTGAGGGCGCAGAGACAAGCTCTGAACGCGGAGCTGTCCACGCTCAACAGGCTTATCGCGCGCGCGGAGAACGCGCCGCTTCCAACCTCCTATCGCGCGCTTGCCGCGTCACCAGCCGTTGCGGCCGATCCACGCGTGCGACTGCTGCTCGATTCGCTGGCGGCGATCGAGCGCGAGAGAAACGCATTCGGCGCGGTTGGGGGAGTCGATCCGGTTTATCTCGCACTGACTTCGAGAGCGACCGCGATCGGCCGCGCCATTCAGGGAATCGCCGACGCCAAGCGCGGCGAAGTAAGAGGACAGCTCGCGGTGATTCGTCCGATCGCGCGGCCGGTGCCGCGTCCGGAGATAACCGTCGATACGGCGCGATTCATCAGGCAGCGGGCGGCGGCGGAGCAATCCTACACCGCCGCTTCGCGGCAGCTCGATCAGATCCGTGAGAAAAACGCGCGCATCGACAGGCAGGCGGCACAGGCACGCGATCTCGCGAACGTCGGCGCGCCACCCTGGGCGATGCTTGCGGCCGCGGTGGTTCTCGCGCTCGCGCTCGGATTTGCCGCGTCTTTTGGCGTCGAGCTGAAACGGCCGCACATCGCCGACTCGAGGGAAGCCGAGCAGGTGAGCGGGGCTCGCGTTCTTACCGTTGTGCGACCACCTGAAATCGTCGTAGAGCGCAGCCGGCGGCAGGTGGACGTCGAAGCTCCGCCTCTCATCGATGTCGTCTCGGAGAGCTACCGCACGCTCTATCTCCACATTGCCGCCGTCGATGCAAGTGTCCCGATCGTCACGATAACGGGCGACGATCCAGCCATCGTCGCGACCATCGCCGCAAATCTTGCCGCGTCGGCGGCCTATGAAGCGCGCAGCACTCTGCTCGTCGATGTGGATCCGACGACGTGCAGTGTCGCGAGCGTATTGCGCATCCGCCCTGATCCGGGGCTGTCGGGAATAGTGACCGGGGCAACGACGTGGCCCGAGGTGATCGTTCCGACGACAATCGGCCGCGACCGTCCTCTCGATGTCATCCCCAGCGGCACGAAGCGCGTCGGATTACCGGAGCCGCAGGTCGTGGATGAAGTACGAAGCGAGCTGGCCCGGATGCAGCGCCGCTACGACTTCATCATCATTGCCGCGCCAACAAGCTATGTGCAGCGGAGCGCGTCGAGCATCATTCCCGCTCCCGACGTGATACTCTGCGCGCGTCTCGCTCATACGACCGTCGGCTCGCTCAAGACCGCGGTCGACAGCCTTCGCGGGGCGGACATGCGGATTCACGGACTCGTGCTCTGGGATGCCGAGATGCCTCAGCTGGAAACCCGTGAAGAGATGATCAATTCGGCCGCCGGGAAGACCGGAAGCTTCCAGCCCGAGCTGGCGGCGGCGCGGTAGCCCCGTCATGGCAGAGACCATTCCCGACCTGAGGGGAATTCCAAAGACGCGAGCATACGCCGAGCTGCATGCACATGGTCAGTCCATCCTCGACGGCGTTGGCGACGAGGTCGCCGCGATGGCTACCATCTCTTCGCTGGTGCACCACGCGTTCCGATTCCTCTGGACGGGATTCTATCGCGTCGTCGAGCCCGGCGCGCTGTTGAGAGTAGGTCCGTACCAGGGAAGCCTGGGCTGTCTGGAAATTGCGTTCGGGCGAGGCGTGTGTGGGACGGCCGCCGCGGAGCGGCGGAGCATCATCGGTCCCGACGTGGAGAAATTTCCCGGCCACATCGCCTGCGATTCACGATCGCGATCCGAGATTGTCGTCCCCGTCAATGGAGCGCACGGCGAGCTGCTCGCGGTACTCGATGTCGACTCGGAGGAGCTCGACTCCTTCGACGAGGAGGATCAGCGCGGTCTGGAGCGTCTGGTGTCGTGGTTCGGGAAAGGCAACGGGAAACAGCGACAGTGAACGGCTACTCCGACGTCATCAATCACGCGCTGGCCTTTGCCGCGAAGCACCACGACCGCCAGGTGCGGAAAGGGACCAAGCCCCCTTACCTGACTCACCCCGCGAACGTGGCGGTGATACTTACCCGCTACGGCCAGGGTGACGACACCGTGGTTGCCGGGATCCTGCACGACGTGATCGAGGACAGCGTGCAGGAGGGCTACACTCCCGAGATGCTCGAGCAGCGCATCGGCGACAAGTTCGGCCCGCGAGTGCTGGAAACGGCGCTTGCGGTCACCTATCGGCGTCACGACGACGATGGAGTGGAGCTTTCAGGCGACGACCGGAAGGATGATTATCTCAAGCGTCTGTCGGGGGCCAGCGAAGAAGCGAGGTGGGTGTGCGCGGCGGACAAAGTGCACAACGCGTCGACCATCCTCGCGGATCTGCGTCGGACGGTTGATCCTGACACGGTGTGGAACCGGTTCGGCAGCGGGCGCGCGAACGTCGTGCGCTGGTACCGGGCGGTTTACGAGCGGCTGCGCGAGGTGGGGTTTGACGCGCCCATCATGAGTGAGCTCGATCGGGTGTCGGGTGAGCTGGACCGGATGCAATAGTTCCATTCATACGGCCGCACCCGCACCAGTCCCGTACGTCCGCTCGACATAATCCTCGAGGATTTTCAAGAATTCGGGAACGATAGCCTCTCCCTTGAGTGTGACGAGAAGCTTTCCGTCAACGTAAACCGGGGCCTTGGGATCCTCGAACGTACCCGGCAGCGAAATGCCGATGTTCGCGTGCTTCGATTCGCCCGGGCCATTCACCACGCACCCCATGACCGCGACCTTGAGGTCGATCACTCCAGGGTAGCGGTCGCGCCAGACAGGCATTTGCTCCCCGAGATAGGTCTGGATGTCCTGGGCCATCTGCTGGAAGAAAGTGGAGGTCGTGCGGCCACAGCCAGGGCACGACGTCACCTGCGGATTGAAGCTCTGTAGCTCGAGCGATTGCAGGATCTGTTGCGCCACCTGCACTTCCTCGGTTCGGTCCCCGCCGGGCTTGGGAGTGAGCGAGACCCTGATCGTATCGCCGATCCCTTCAGTGAGAAGGATGGAAAGCGCGGCGGTGCTGGCGATGATGCCCTTGGATCCGAGTCCCGCCTCGGTGAGACCGAGGTGAAGCGGGTAATCGCAGCGAGATGCCAGCTGGCGATAGACGTCGACCAGGTCCTGCACGCCGGAGACCTTGGCCGAAATGATGATCCGGTTGTGTCCGAGCCCCATCTCCTCGGCGATTGCCGCCGACCGGAGCGCGCTCTGGATCATCGCTTCGACGTACACTTCCTTGGCGCTACGCTGCTCGGCCTCGAGCGCATTCCGGTCCATCAGCGATGTCAGCAGATCTTGGTCGAGAGAGCCCCAGTTCACTCCGATGCGGACCGGTTTGCCGTTGTCGAGCGCGATCCGGATGATGGTCCTGAAGTTCTCGTCGCGACGCTTGCCGCCGACGTTCCCGGGGTTGATCCTATACTTGGCGAGGGTGCGGGCGGCGGCTGGATACTTCCCCAGAAGCAGGTGTCCGTTGTAGTGAAAGTCGCCGATGAGCGGAACCTGCACCCCCATGTCAGCCAGGCGGGCGGCGATCTCGGGAACAGCGCGCGCGGCCTCGTCGTTGTTGACGGTGACCCGGACCAACCGGCTCCCCGCCCGCGCGAGGTCCGCGACCTGGAGCGCGGTGCCGGCGGCATCGGCCGTGTCGGTGTTGGTCATCGACTG
>JBGTEZ010000412.1:0-6265 GCA_041747535.1 Gemmatimonadaceae bacterium | reverse complement strand
CTCGGCAACATTGTCGCGATCTCGAGCGGGAAGGGCGGCGTCGGGAAGTCCACGGTCGCCGCCAACCTGGCAATCGCGCTGGCGCAGCAGGGTGCCCGCGTTGGCCTCATGGACGCCGATATCTACGGCCCGAACATCCCGCGAATGATGGGGGTGAGCGGACAGCCACCGGTGGAGATGCAGAGAATCATTCCCCTTCAGGCGCACGGGGTGAAGATCATGAGCCTCGGCTTCATGATCGAGCGCGATCAGCCGGCGATATGGCGCGGGCCGATCATCATGAAGATCATCACACAGTTCCTGCGCGACGTGCAGTGGGGCGAGCTGGATTACTTTCTGGTCGACATGCCGCCCGGCACCGGCGACGCGCAGCTCTCGCTGGTGCAGGCGACGACCGTTCATGCCGCGATCATCGTCACGACTCCCCAGGAAGTCGCCGCCGGCGACGCGCTGCGCGGGGCGAAGATGTTCCAGCGCGTCGCGGTTCCCGTTCTCGGCATTGTGGAGAACATGAGCTATTTCGTCTGCGGCCACTGCGGCGACCGAACTGCGATCTTCGGCAGCGGAGGCGGGAAGCGCCTCGCCGAAGAGCTGGATGTGCCGCTGCTCGGAGAGATCCCGCTATACCCCCCAATCCTCGAGGGCGGCGACCGGGGCGAGCCGATCGTGGTCGGCGAGCCGGACGCCCCGGCGGCTCACGCTCTATTCGAGCTTGCTGGACGCCTGCGAGGGCTGCTCCCCAGTCGCAATGCGGCCCGCGTACACGCTGCCCTTGAGTGAAGCAGTGGCCCCGGTGCCGTGGTGCAGCTCTGAATTGAGCTCGCCGCCGACGAGGATTACGACAGACACCACGTACATCCAGGTAAGGAGCATGATCACCGCTCCGATGGTCCCGTAGGTCTTGTTGTAAGACCCGAAATGCTGCACGTACAGGCGGAACACGAGTGTCGCGGCGACGAACAGGATTGCGGCGACCACCGAGCCGACGAGCACGTGTCGCTTGTCCTGCCTGACGTGCGGGAGCAGCGCGTATAGCACGTAGAAGAACGCGACGAGCAGGGCGACCGCCAGAGGGAACTGGACGATGGCCCAGATGTCGACGGCGGCTCCGAAACCCATGTAGGTGCGGGCATAGTCGACAATGTCGTCGCCCGCGAGGAGAATCGAGGTAACCAGGGTGATTATGAGCGCCCAGCCGACGAGGACACCGAGAGCGAGGAGTCGCTGCTTCCACCACGGGCGATCATCCTTCACGTCGTAGGCGGTGTTGAGCGCTTCCATGAACGCGGTGAAGATGTTGGAGCCGGACCAGGCGGCCAGCACCGCGCCAACCGAGATCAGTCCCGGGGCGTTCTCGGCGAAGGCGATGTCGCTGATGACGGTTGACACCAGAGCCATCGCATCGGGGGGAACCAACCCTGTCAGGCGCGCGAGCAGGTTCGTGATGATCTGCTGCTTGTCGCCGAGGAGGCTGAGCATCGGCGCAATGAACAGGAAAAGCGGAAACAGCGAGAAGAAGAAGTTGTACGCGGTCTGCGCCGCCATTCCGAGGACATTGTCCTCGAGCGACTCGCTGATCGTCTTCCGCGCCAGCTCGGATACGCGGTAGCCCAGGATTATCATGGGGGGCAGCGGGGGCAAGGCGCGGGCCAATGATTGGCACGAACTACTAACTGCAAACTGCAAACTGCGGAGGGGAACGGGTACGAGGTGAGAGTGGCGTAGGTACGAGGGTAGCAGGTCACTACACGCCGACTTGCCTTTTATGCAAACCGCCACTCGCTAGAACGCAGGCCGTTGCCGTCCGAATGCCGGGATAAATCGTGGCGTAGTGACCTAATCACCTGACTCCTACGCCTCTCCTACCTCGTACCCGTTCCCCTCATCAGTTGCTGTTCTTCGAGGTGCTAGACCGCGACGGCGTTCTTCTTCGGCCTTGCCCGCCACCATGAGAGAATCACCGCGCCGAATCCGGTTGCGACCGCGACGAACGTCACTGAGAACGCGAGCACACGGAGTATCGATCCGACGATCGGGAACCACGTGAAAGCGGCGGCGATGATCCACAGCGCGGAGAACGCGAGAATGCCGGTATAGAGATACTGCAGCTCCTCGCCGGCGGGAGTTTCGCTGGCCGATTTTCCGGAGATGGCGATTCCCGCGACGTTCGCCACCGCCAGGAAGCCGAGCATCGCGATCCCGGATACGGCCACCAGGAATGCGCCGACTCCGATCGGGATGAAGAAGATCCCGATGATGGTGATCGCCATCGCGATGACTACGGCGATCAGCCCCGGTATCACCGCAAAGCCGCCCACCACTCCGGTGAACAGAGACTTGCCCGTTTCCTGGGTGACCACCTCGACCGCGCGGCTGAGATAGTCACGAAGGAAAAACAGCACGAAAGTCCCGACCAGAAGAAGCGCGATCAGCCAGAGAATCGCGGAGCCGAGCGACCCGAGTGTAGTTCGTGGACGACCGCCGAAGCTGACGGTCTGCCGGTTGTGGGTGGCGCCGACATCCTTGATGACGCCGAGAATGGAGCCGCCTTCGTTTCGAACGTGTCCCATGAGCGCGACCGCGCCGCCGCGGACCCGACCGCCCTCGTGCACGATGACGTCGCCGCCAAGCGCCGTCGCCGCGCCGTCGACGTTGCCATAGACGTCGAGGTTTCCCCTGACGACCAGCACCGAGCCCGACGTCGTCGTTCCCGCCGGCACGACGTGATCGCCGGTGGAGACCTGGGCGTATTTCCTGATCCCGCTGAATCTCCAGCCGTCACGCTCTACTCCCTGGGCGCCAGCGTCCCGAGCGGCGAGTACCGCGATCGAAAGTGTGGCACCGAGAAGGAGTAGTCTCATGTCAGGCGGCCTTGCGTTTGGCGATGGAGGCGGCGGTCCGGATGCCCGCATAACCGCCGAGCAGTCCCACCGCGAGAGTCAGATAGAGGAGGACCGCTTCGAGTGCCCCCGCCTGGAGATAGCCAATGGTCTCGGATCCGAGCACCAGGGCGCCCGCTTCGGCGCTCATGGCCGCGATGACCATCGCGTATTGGCTTGCGCCGGCGGTGAGGATCGCGGTCAGGATGTCGATCCCCATGAACATGAAGGCACCGACGGTAACGAGCGCGACACCCGCGGCAGCGGTACCCGCGACGCGGACGATACCGACCTTACGGCGACGGACCGGCGCCTGGCCGCCCTGCTCGAGCTCCAGATGACGCCTGCCGGCCACCGGGGCGAGAGCCGCGGAAGGGTTCAGCTTGTCGATCCCGGAGATCACACGATCGGCAAAGCCGCGAGAGGGCGACAGATACGGCAGTCGCTGCAGCTCGGCGGCAATCGGGGTAAAGTCTTCGTCGAAGTCGTGCTCGATCATGGGTTCCTCACGTGTTACCTACGGGTTGGGGAAGAGGCAGGTTTCAGCCTTTTTTCGGTCTTTTCTGGCGGGTTTTTTGGGAGCCTATTTCAGGTCCTCCAGGTGCTCCCTCAGCTCCTGGCGGGCGCGGTGGATGTACGTCTTCACCGTTCCCAGAGGCAACTTCACGATCTCCGCGATCTCGTCGTAGGAGTAATCCTCGACGTGGCGGAGGATAATGCATGCCCGATACTCGGGCCTGAGCTTGGCGATCGCTTCCTCGATCGATGCGCCGATCTCTCGTGATTCGAGCTCTTCGAGGGGAGATTCGCCCTTGCTGGCGACCGCGATTGCCGTTGCGCGCATCCGCTCGCCAGTGACCGCATCAGGCGACCCCTCGATGCTGATCGTATCGAGCTGACGGCGGCGCAGGTGATCGATCGTGATGTTGTTGGCGATCTTGAAAAGCCAGCTCGAGAACTTGAACTCGGGCCGGTAGCGGTCGATGTTGTTGAGGACCTTGATGAAGGTCTCCTGCGCCAGATCCTCGGATGTCTCGTTGTCGCGGACCATCCGATAGATGAGCGAGTAGACGGGCCGCTCATAACGTCTGATCAGCTCGCGATAGGCGTCCTCGCGCCCTTCCTGGGCGAAGACGACTACTTGCTGGTCGGATACATCGGTGTAGGACTTGGGGGGCATCGCGCGCGAGTAAGATAGCTTGCCCCAGCGGGTGCTGCCGGGCAAGTTACAATCAATGCTGGCCACCGACATAGACAGCGCGACCGCCGGCGCCGCTGCCGCCGGTGGCGTCGAGAAGCGCGCTTACGTAAAGCAGATCTTCTCCGAGATCGCTCCGCGCTACGACCTCCTGAATCACCTGCTCAGTCTGAACATCGACCGCGGATGGCGGCGCGCGGCGATCGCCGCACTGGATATCGAGCGCAACCCGAAAGGTGTTTATCTCGACCTGTGCGCGGGAACGCTGGATATTTCAGCGGAGATCGTCCGCTCCGCCGGGTTTGCGGGTTTTGTAATGGGAGCGGATTTCGCCGAGCCGATGCTGCGCGCGGGAGAGGGTAAAGTATCGCGCGGAAGTCTCGCGCCGGTTGCCGCGGACGCGGTGGATCTCCCGGTTGCGTCCGGCTCATTCGCCGGGGCCATAGTTGCGTTCGGAATCCGCAATGTCGCGGGCCTGGATGCGGCGCTCAGGGAAGCACGGCGCGTGATCGCGCCGGGCGCGAGATTCGTGATTCTGGAATTTTCGACGCCGCGCAGCTGGCTCCTCAGGACTTTCTATCAGGCGTACTTCACTCGAGTGCTTCCATTGATCGGGGGATTCATCAGCGGACACAGGACGGCGTACACGTATCTGCCGAAATCGGTCGCGAACTTTCCAGCCGAAGAGGAGCTGGCCGAGCGGATGAGAAGAGCCGGGTTCACCGGAGTGCGGTGGTCGCGCCTCGCGCTCGGCATCGCGGCGATCCATGTTGGCGAACGCCCCGGCAAGGCATGAGATGAGCCTCGACAGTCTTTCGCAATTCATCGAGGCCATCGAGGCCGCCGGCGAGCTCGCGCGCATCCGGGAGCCGGTCAAGGCAAAGCTCGAGCTGTGTGAGATCGCCGACCGGGTGATGAAACAGCCGGGCGGAGGCAAGGCGCTGCTTTTCGAGAACGTGATCCTCGATAACGGCGCGCGATCCGAGTTCCCGGTTGCGATCAACCTGTACGGGTCGATGCGGCGGATGTCGCTCGCGCTGGGAGTGGAGAACCTCGACGATGTCGGCGCGCGCATCACCCAGCTGCTGGATCTCAAGGTTCCCGAAGGGCTCATGGGGAAGCTCTCGATGCTGCCGCGGTTGCTGGAGGTAGGGAAGTTTCCGCCGCGCGTTCGCGGCGGAAGTCCCGCCTGCCAGGAGATCGTGTGGAAGGGTGATGAGATCGACCTGGCGAAGCTGCCGATCATCACCTGCTGGCCCGAGGATGGCGGGCCGTACATCACTCTGCCAATGGTGATATCGAAGGATCCGAAGCGCGGTATCAGGAACGTCGGCATGTACCGGGTGCAGGTGCTCGGTCCGCGCACGCTCGCCATGCACTGGCAGCGTCACAAGGTAGGCGCCGCGCACTGGCGCGAGATGGCGGAGAAGGGCGAGCGGATGGACGTGGTGATCGCTATCGGAGCCGATCCGGCTTCGGTGTATTCCGCGTCGGCGCCGCTTCCGCCGACGATCGATGAGTTCTTGTTTGCGGGATTTCTGCGGCGCTCTCCAGTGTCGCTCGCGAAAGCCCTGACGTGCGACCTCGAGGTGCCTTGGGAGTCGGAGATCGTGATCGAGGGCTACATCGATCCTTCGGAGCCACTCGTCGTGGAAGGGCCGTTCGGTGATCACACCGGATTTTATTCCGAGGCGGACCTATACCCGCAAGTGCACGTCACGGCGGTAACGATGCGACGCTCGCCCGTGTACGCGACGACGATCGTCGGTCGCCCTCCGATGGAAGACTATTATCTCGGGCACGCGACGGAGCGGATATTCCTGCCGCTGCTCAAGCTGACCGTACCCGAGATCGTCGACTACCATATGCCGGCGGAAGGGATCTTCCACAATCTGGTGTTCGTCTCGATCGACAAGCAGTACCCCGGCCAGGCGTACAAGGTGATGAACGCGATGTGGGGTCAGGGTCTCATGTCGCTCGCCAAAGTTCTCATCATCCTCGACAAGAACGTCGATGTCCGGAACGTTCAGGAGGCGTGGTGGGTCGCGTTGAACAACATCGATCCTGAGCGCGACGTCCGGTTCTCGATGGGGCCGGTGGATGTGCTCGATCATTCCAGCCGGGCGTTCACGTATGGATCGAAGATGGGAATCGACGCGACGCGGAAGTGGCCCGAGGAAGGCTTCAC
>JBGTEZ010000411.1:0-3634 GCA_041747535.1 Gemmatimonadaceae bacterium | reverse complement strand
CGTCGAGCCCGGCGGCGAGGAGCAGGACCTGGCGCTGGCCGCCACGCCAGCTACGTCCGGAATCGACGTGCATAATCCGGGGAAGGGACACTACACGCCGATCTGATGTGCGAACGCCCTGAACAATCCGCGGTCCCACGGCTCGGGAGAGTCGTTCATCTCCTCGGGGTGCCACTGAACTGCCATCACCCACCAGTCGTCGCCGACTGACTCGAGTCCCTCGACTACTCCATCGGGCGATCGCGCGGTAATCCGCATTCCCTCGGCGACCCGCTTCACCGACTGGTGGTGGAAGGAATTGACGGAGCAGCTCGAGGTTCCCATCGCTGCCGCGATGCGCGATCCCGCATCGATCGTGATGTCGTGCGCGCGCGAGTCCCGCGCGCCTTCGTCGTCGTGGCTGATGTCCGTATCGCACTCGGACGAAATGTCCTGCACGAGGGTTCCCCCGAGCGCGACGTTCAAAATCTGGATTCCGCGGCAGATCGCGAGCACGGGAGTGCTCCGAGTCCTCGCCTCCTGGATGAGGGCGGCTTCGGTCGCATCGCGGGCAGCGTTGACCGAACGTATCTTCGGGTGCGGTGTTTCACCGTATCTGGCGGGGTCGACATCTTCTCCGCCTGTGAGCACCAGGCCCGACACCGAATCGAGAATCGCGGCAGCGGCGCGGCCGTTTGAGAGCGGTGGTATAATAACTGGCACGAGACCCGCATTCTCGAGGGCAGTCACGTAAGCGGCGGTTAGCCGGACACGACTGGTATCGCCATCCTGGCGGATGCCGGCTGTTACAGCAACTGTGCGAGCTTTATTGGGCTTGCGCGCGGACACCACGAGTGATTTCTCTGCGACAGAGTACGCTGGTATTGCAACTGACCGCGGCATGGGCTACGGCGGCTTCGGGTCAAAGTCTCGCCGGGGCGCCTGTCCCGTGCAAGGGGGAAGTGGTTACCCGAATCGAGATCGAGGCCAACCCTCCATTTCGGGTCACGGGCGACCGAGTGTGGCACAGGTGGGGACGCATGGCCGCGAAGCAGCACACGACGACGCAGGCGGGCGTCATCCGGCGGTTTCTCGCGCTACAGGTCGGTGATCGATGCACCGAGCTTCGCCGCACGGAGTCGGAGAGAATCCTGCGCGCTCAGCCATTCCTTGCCGACGCGACGGTATTGGCGTTTCCCGACGGCGGCGGTGGGGTCATCCTCGGCATTACGACCGTGGACGAAATTTCATTGATCGTCGGCGTCGGCGTGACCGCCAGGTCGCCATACCTTCACAGATTGAAGCTTGGTGAAGCGAACCTGTTCGGCGACGCCCTCTATGCAGCCGCAGAATGGAAAAAGGGCGCACAGTTTCGGGATATCTATTCAGCTCGCTTCGCCGATTATCAATTTCTCGGACGGCCGTACCAGCTCAATGTGCAGGGCGGGCGGCGTGAGCTCGGCAGCGACTGGGACACCGAGCTGAGCCACCCGTTCCTCACCGATCTTCAGCGATTGTCGTGGCGTACCACAGCCGGGAACTCCGACGGCTATTACTACTTCCGGCGTCCGAATGCGCCATCGGTGGGATTACTGGTCGGAAGGTCGTACAGTGACATTGGCGGGGTGATTCGAGTCGGACCTCCGCTCGGCCGCCTCGCGCTAATTGGCGGCTCGCTCTCATTCGAGGACGAGGATCCGGCCGGCCTTCCGACCATGGTCACCGATTCCGGCCTCTTTCAGGATACGAGCACGGTACTGATCGGTCGCTATACCAAGCACCAGACGGCGCGCATCAACGGATTGTGGGGACTGCGAAACGTCCGCTTCCTGCGCGCGAGCGGGTTCGACGCGCTGGAAGGCACGCAGGATCTCCGCACCGGGGCCCAGATCGCGACGCTGGTTGGAAAGGGTGTGACTTTCCTGCGCGGCAGGGAGAACGACTGGTTCGCGTCTGCAGCCATGTTCGTCGGGGCCGGTAGCGAACGGTTTTACTCCGCGCTCGACATCTCGGGTGAGGGCAGACGCGGCGAGGAGGGAGTCTGGGACGGAATTCTCGCGCACGGACGAGGCGCGCTCTACATGAAGCCCGCTGACCGGCACACCGTGGTCAGCGACATCACGTGGAGCGGCGGCTGGCGCCAGCGCATACCGTTTCAGCTGACTTTTGCCGACCGCGACGGCGGCATGCGCGGATTCCGGAAAGCCGATGTCGGAGGGGCGCGACGCCTGGTCGTACGGGCCGAAGACCGCTTTCTGCTGGGACGGTACAAGGAGCTCGCCAGCTTCGGACTCGCGGGGTTCGTCGAGGGTGGAAAGCTCTGGGCCGGCGACTCACCGTTTGGCGTCGATACTCCGCTCAGTGCTTCAGTCGGCGTCAGCCTGCTCGGTGCCGCGCCGCCGCAGTCGCGCCGCATGTGGCGACTGGATTTCGCCTTTCCGGTCAAAGGCGAGTCGCGCGGAAGACTGGAAGTGCGCCTCGTGTCGCTCGATCTGACCCGCACGTTCCGGGTCGAGCCGCGAGATATCTACAACAGCAGGGAGAGGTCGGTGCCGTCGAACGTATTCAACTGGCCGTAGAGTCAGGAATCCTCGCGATGAGTACGGACTCGCTCAGAAAAAAAGATCTGACACGCTCCCCGCGCCCCGCTGAATGCTATTCGCTACCAGCTTCACCACGTCGGGACGTCACTAGCGGCGGTCCGGGTACAATCGGTCGAAGCCTGGGTTAGCCGGAAGCGGGCAAGTTCAGTTTGACTTGAGCTAGCGGTACGTGCGCTAGCGACTTGCCCCTGGAACGAATTCCCAGCGCGCCGTCACCTGGGCGGTAATAGTAAGGTCTCGCGGCATGATGTTCGTTGGCGTCCCACCCGTCATTGCTGCCGTAAGCACCATCTCGCCGTATGACTCGCGCAGCATCGGAACGGACACCCCTGAGTTAGCTGAGATCAGCCGGCCGAGCGCGCCGCCGGCGGCGCGGGCGATTGCTTCGGCGTCGGCGCGAGCCTCTCGCATCGCTTCCGCGAGAGCGGCGCGGCGGCCTTCCCGGATGTTCACCGACAGAAACTGCGGGGCCGAAATCTCCGTTGCCCCGCCCGTAAGCGCGGCATCAATGATTTTTCCGAGGTCCTCGAGCCTGCGGACCTCGACGCGGACGGTATTACGCGCGACAAATCCAGCGGGCGTCCGCCGATCTCGCTGGGCTTCGTATTCCTGGCCCACTGAGTAGCCCACCGTCGTGAGATCGGTGGGGGCTAGCCCTTGCGATCGCAGCCAGCTCAGCGTCGACTCGAGTCTCCTGGCATTTTCCGCGGCGGCCTGCGCGGCCGTTTGAGCGCGAGTCGTGACGCTCACTGTAAAGGCTGCCGAGGTCGGAGCAATCGTGGTGTCACCGCGCCCAGCGGACACAATCTCGGGCGCTTGTGCGTTGGGCACTGGTCCCGATTGTCCGCGCACATCCCCACCGAATGCTGCGGTGAAGGCCAGTGCCGCGGCGACCGCTCTTATCATCGCCCCTCCCCCTAGTGAGCGTGTTCCTTGACCGGCACCTCTCGCATCATGTTCCGAATGGGAATGATCAAGAGCGCGAGGACGACCGCCGCGATCACCAGCGAGAGGGTCGTACGCTCGAAGAGAGCCGGCATCTGATCCAGCTT
>JBGTEZ010000410.1:0-3530 GCA_041747535.1 Gemmatimonadaceae bacterium | reverse complement strand
ATCATCGTCAACACGTGCGGCTTCATCGACGCGGCGAAGAAGGAATCGATCGACGCGATGGTCGAGGCGGGCCGGTTCAAGATCAAGGGCCAGTGCCAGGCGGTCGTGGCGGTCGGCTGCATGATCGAGCGCCACAAGGCCGAGCTCGAGCAGGTGCTACCCGAGGTCGACGTTTTTCTGGGCTCGTCAGAAATGCAACGCCTCGTTCCCGAGCTCTCTGCGCGCGGACTGATTGGCGACACCCCCGACACGCTCCACCCAGGTGTCCGCCTCTACGCCGGTGATCTCCCGCATGTGCGCTATCTCAAGATCAGCGAAGGCTGCGATCACGGGTGTGCGTTCTGCGCCATCCCTCTGATGCGCGGGAAGCATCGCTCGTTCGCTCTCGATGAGATCGTGCGCGAGGCCCAGCTTCTCGAGCTTCAGGGTGCGCGTGAGATCAACCTCGTGGCGCAGGACCTCGCGCATTATGGGCGGGATCGCAGGGACGGCAACAAGCTTCCCGAGCTGCTCGAAGCGCTGGTGGGGGAGACTTCAGTTCCGTGGATACGGATGCTCTATCTGTACTCCACCGGAATAAGCGGGCGGCTGCTCGAGGTCGTCGCGCGGGAGCAACGAGTCCTGCCTTACGTCGACATGCCGATTCAGCACGGTTCCGACGCGGTTCTCGCGCGCATGAGGCGGCCGGAGCGGCAGCGCACCATTCGCGAGCGCGTTGCGCTCTTCCGCGCCGCGGTTCCGGACGTCGCTCTTCGCACAACCTGCATCGTCGGCTTCCCGGGGGAGACCAGCGAACAGTTCGACGAGCTACTCGGCTTCCTGGAAGAGATGCAGTTCGACCGGGTGGGCGCGTTCACCTACTCTCCGCAGGAGGGAACGCGTGCAGCGCTGTATGCCGACGACGTGCCCGAGGCAACCAAGCGCGAGCGGCTGGAACGGCTGACGGACGTGCAGCGCGGAATCACAGCCGACCGGTACGAGACGCGGATCGGCAAGACGGCGCTGGCGCTCGTCGATAGCACCGACGCCGCCGCCGGCACATCGGAGGCGCGGCTACCCTGGCAAGCTGACGACATCGACGGCATCACCTACCTGGACGAGGCGCTTCCACAGGGCACGCTCGCCGAGGTCGCGGTGGAAGAAGTGGTGGACGATTACGATTTCCGCGCATCGCTCATTCGTGTCGCGCTCCCGGCGGGCGCCCCGGAGAGACGGCGGGCGCGGCGGGAGCTACCGGTGAGTCAGGTCACGATCGGCAGCTACGGACGGTAAGGTGGCTATAACCACCGCCCATCCGCGCTCGGCCGAGGTGATGGAGCGCGCGCGCGGAATATTTCCCGGTGGAGTGAACTCGCCGGTCCGGGCGTTCAGGGGCGTTGGTGGAGATCCGATCGTCGCCGCGCGCGCCGTGGGGTCGCGGCTTTGGGACACCGAGGGCAGGGAGTACATCGATTTCGTCCTGTCGTGGGGTCCGCTCGTCCTCGGCCATGCATCCCCCATCGTGCTAGATGCGCTCGACAAGGCGATGCAATGCGGCACGAGCTTCGGGATGCCGACGCTTCTCGAAGTCGAACTGGCGGAGCTGATTCGTGAGCGCATGCCGCAAATGGAGATGATGCGGTTCGTCTCGAGCGGAACCGAGGCGACGATGAGCGCCGTTCGGCTGGCGAGGGCGTTCACCCGGCGCGATGCGATTCTCAAGTTCGAGGGCTGCTATCACGGCCATGCCGACTCGTTTCTGGTTCGCGCGGGATCGGGTGTCGCGACTCTCGGCCTCCCCGATTCACCGGGCGTTCCGGAAGCTCTCGCTGCGCTCACGCTCACCTCTCCCTTCAACGATCTCGATGCGGCGCGCGCTGTCATGGCCGCGAATCCCGGCGGGGTGGCGGCAATCATCGTCGAGCCGATAGTGGGGAACTCAGGGTTTATTCCTCCCGTGGCGGGATTTCTGGAAGGCCTCAGAACCCTGGCCGACGAAAGTGGCGCAATTCTCATCTTCGATGAAGTGATGACCGGATTTCGAATCGCTCCAGGAGGGGCGCGGGAGCGATTCGGCGTCACGGCCGACCTGACTACACTGGGCAAGGTGATCGGCGGAGGCCTTCCGGTCGGCGCATACGGAGGGCGGCGGGACATCATGGCGCTCATCGCGCCCTCCGGCCCGGTATACCAGGCTGGGACACTCTCGGGAAATCCCCTCGCAATGGCCGCGGGCCTGGCGACGCTTACAGCGCTGACGCCGGCTCTGCATGCCCGGATCGAGCAACGGACCGTCGCGATGGTCGAAGGTTTGCGAGGGATAGCCGGTGAGCTCGGCGTCCCATTCTCCGCGGGAAGCGCGGGCTCGATGTGGGGCTTCTTCTTTTCCGCCCGACCGGTGACGAATTTCGCCGAAGCGAAGGCGTCCGACGTCGGATTATTCAGGAAATTCTTTCACGCCGCGCTCGAGCGCGGCGTGTATCTGGCACCATCACCTTTTGAAGCGGCCTTCATGTCGGCGGCGCACGGCGATGACGAGATCGCGACGGCGCTCGACCGGTTGAAGGCCGCGATGGAGCAGGCGATTGCGTAAAAGTATTCCGCTCATCGGGGTTGCCGCCGTCTTTGCGGCCTGCGTGTCTGTCAGCTCGCCGCGCGGGCCAACGGATGCGCCCGTCATCACTGACAGTAAATACAAGCGGGGAGCGGATCAGCTCGTCCGAATTGCTCTCGCAACGAAAGTGACTGAAGGTAAGATCGGCGCAACCGGTGGTTGGCAACTGTTCGATAAAAACGGGACCGCACTGATCGCGCGTCCCGGGCCGACCGAGGAATGGGCCATAAGCCAGGCCGGCGGTTGTGTCATCACCTCGGAGGGCCGCCCGCCCGTTTGCACTATGGACTATCGCGTCTCCCAGGGCGAAAAATCGCAAGCGGTAACTGGTCCGGTCATCGCGCGTCCTAGCTCCGCGGCTTCGTTGATCAAATGGAATGGAAAGCGGTACCGCGGCGAGCTCGTGTTTACTCAAGGCGACTCCGGGCTGATGGCAGTCAATGTCGTGCCGATGGATTCCTACCTTCGCGGCGTTGTTCCGCTCGAGATCGGCACGCGAACGGCCGCCGAGTTTGCCGCCGTTCAGGTGCAGGCAGTTGCCGCGCGCACATACTCCTACACCCGTCTCACGAGCTCGCGCGCGTTCGACATGTACGCGACGGTGCAGGACCAGGTGTACGGAGGCGTCGATGCAGAAAAGGCACAAACCGACTCGGCGATCACCACCACGCGCGACCTCGTGATCGCTTACGCCGGCCGGCCGATCAATGCCTACTACTCCTCCACTTGCGGCGGGAGCACCGCCGGCGCATCGGAAGTGTGGAACGACAGGCCCGACGAGCCGTACCTTCGGCCCGTGAGCGACAAGATTCCCGGTACTGACAGGTTCTATTGCGATCCGTCGCCGCGATTCAGCTGGACGCAGACATGGGACAAGCCGGCGCTGCGCGCGGTCATGGATAAGTACCTGTCGGCTTATACTCCCGCGCCAAAATCC
>JBGTEZ010000409.1:0-3625 GCA_041747535.1 Gemmatimonadaceae bacterium | reverse complement strand
CGCTCGGTGCGCTCACTGTGCCGGGCGTCGTCCGCGCGGCTGTATCGCCGGTGGATGCCACGCTTGCGATGCCGACCGCGACCGAGTCCCGGCCGGCTATCGCAAAGTTGGCCACTGTGAGCTGCTGGGCGGGATCGACCGCCCGGTCGAAGACGAGACGAATGGAAAGGGAGTCGACATTGGTGACATCGCGTATCCGCGGGGGCACCGTGTCGTGAGCGAAAGCGAACAGCTCCACGCTCGCGTTATCGGTGAGAGTCACGGTCGTGCTGTCCCACGCTTCCCCTGCGTCGATGCCCCGATTCTTGTTTCGATCGACCACGGCACGCACCACATAGCGGCCGGGAGGAAGGTGTTCGAGAGCGAACCGTCCACTCGAATCGCCAATCGTGATGTACGCTCGCGCGCTGTCCGGAGAAACGAACGACTCGACCAGCGCACCGACCGCGGGCACCCCCGTCACCCAGTCGAACACCGTTCCCGCGATACGAGTCCGCGGGAGAGTCGGTCCCGTCGAAAAGAAAGTCGACGCACCCGCGTTCCGTACGTTGCCGCGGATGTCCGAAAGGCCGGCCATCATCGTCACCGTGTACGTGGTGTTGGCGCGCCACTCACGGCGCGGCCTGACCGCGATCTCGTCACGATTCCAAGAAACCCTGGGCGTTCCATCCTTCGGCGATATCAAAAAGAGGTCAGCCAGAGTGGTGACCGAAGCCGGCCGTTCATTCACAACCTCGTCGAAGCGGAAAATCACTTCGCGCGGAGTGATGCCGACGCGCCCAGAGTCGGGAACGATCGCCACGACTTGCGGAGCGGCGACATCGGGCGGTCCTCCCGGCGGCATCCCGGGAGAAGCGCACGCCATGAAGACGAGCGCACCGGCGGTCAGTCGCCGCAAAGCGCCTTTACCTTGTCGGCCAGGTGCTCACGCCGGCGGCGCCATTCTTCTTCCTTTTTTCGCTCGGCTTCGACGACGCTCGCCGGAGCGCGGCTGGTAAATCCTTCATTTCTGAGGCGCGCCGAAAGGGAATGAAGCTGTATCTCCAGCTGCTCGAGCTCGGTTCGAAGCTTCCCGCATTCCTTCGACAGATCGACGACGCCACCAAGCGGAACCACAAGCTCGCTGCCGTCGCTGATCAGGACGTGCGCGGCCGCATCCACAGCCTGGGGACCGGCACCAGCGGCGTCTACCGACACCCGCGCGCGGCCCAGCCGTCCAATCAGGCCGGCGTGATTCTGAAAGAGCGATGCGTTCCGGGGCGACCGGATCACAGCATCGATCGGCTTCCCGGGAGCGATCGCGTAGTCGGATCGAATCTGTCTGAGAGCAGTCACTGCTTCGCGCACGATGTCGAAATGCGCCATCGATTCCAGCTCGGCGGCCGAGGCAGGAAGCGCCCGCGGCCATTCGGCAACAGCGAGAAACTCCGCGCGCGCGGAGGCGACGGGAGTCGGGAGGCGCTGCCACAGAGTCTCAGTGATGAACGGCATGATTGGATGCAGCAGGCGCAGCGAGTGGTCGAACGCATGAGTGAGAATCGCGCGCGCGACCTCCCCGTCGGCGTTCCCCCCGGCGATACGGCCCTTGGTCGATTCGAGATACCAGTCGGCAATGTCGTTCCACACGAAACGCCTCGCCGACTCGGCGTACTCGTTGAGCCTGAGACCGGCGTAACGCTCCTCGCGGCGCCATCTCCCGTTCGAGGGGCGAGGGGGCCCGAGCGCCGCATCACACTCCGTGACGCTGGCGCTGAGCCTGCCGAGAATCCAGCGGTCCGGAAGTGTGAGCTCGTCGCTGGTCAGCTCGTCGACGCTCCGCACCGGGGCGGCACCAACGTTGGCCAGCAGAAAGCGGCCGATGTTCCAGAGCTTGGTCGCGAAGTTCCGGCCCGGTGCGAACGACTTCTCCAGGTCGCGGTGGTCGAGAATGAGATCCGCTCCCATGCCCATGCCGGCGATCACGGTGTAACGGAGTGCGTCCGCGCCGTAGGTGTTCACGACATCGAGCGGATCGATGCCATTGCCCAGAGACTTGGACATCTTGACGTGATCGGTGTCGCGCACCGTGCCGTGGAGATACACGGTGTGGAACGGCGGCGCGTCCATGAACGCGTACCCGGCCATGATCATCCGCGACACCCAGAAGAAGAGAATCTCGGGCGCGGTGATGAGGTCGTCGGTTGGGTAGAATGCGACAAGACCGGCCGAGCTCCTGTCGGGCCATCCGAGCGTGGTGAGCGGAAAGAGCCACGACGAGAACCAGGTGTCGAGCACATCCTCGTCCTGCCTGACCGGTCCGCGGCATTTCTCACACGCTGAAACATCGGTCCGGCTCACGACGTGCGTGGCGCAGCGGTCGCAATACCAGACCGGTATGCGGTGACCCCACCACAGTTGCCGCGAGATATTCCAGTCGCGAATGTTCTCGAGCCAGTTGATGTAAACGGCTTCCCACCGCTCGGGCAGAATGCGAATGCTCCCGTCGCGCACGGCCTCGAGCGCGGGTTTCGCCAGCGGCTCCATGCGCACGAACCACTGGTCGGAGAGGCGCGGCTCGACCACCGTATCGCAACGGTAGCAGTGACGCACGGCGTGCTGGTGCGGCTCGACTTTGACCAGCCGTCGGGATGCCTCGAGCTGCGCGACGATCTTTCGCCGCGCCTCGAAGCGATCCACTCCGATGAGATCGGCGGGGACGCGTGCTTCAGCATCGGCCCCGTTGGTCATCGCGCCTTCAGGCGTCATGACGACTGGCATTGGCAGCTTGTGCCGGAGTCCGACCTCGAAATCGTTGGGGTCGTGCGCGGGAGTGATCTTCACCACGCCCGTTCCGAAGGTGGGATCCACGTACTCGTCCGCGATAATCGGTATCTGAATGTTGGATATCGGCAGGATCGCCGACTTTCCGATCAGACTCGTGTATCTCGCGTCGTCGGGGTGGACCGCGAGCGCGACGTCTCCGAGCATCGTCTCCGGCCGGGTGGTCGCCACCGTGAGACCGGGCCCCTCGGTAGCGCCCGCGAGCGGATACGAGATGTGATAGAGCTGGCCCGACTCGTCTTCGTGCTGTGCCTCTTCGTCGCTGAGCGAGGTAAGACAGCGCGGACACCAATGTATGACGCGGTGCCCGCGATAGATCAGGCCGCGCTCGTGGAGCTGGACGAACGCCTCGCGAACCGCGAGCGACAGGGCCGGTGAGAGTGTGTAGGCAGTGCGGTTCCAGTCGCATGATGCGCCGATCGCTTTCAGCTGCTGAAGGATCTCGCCGCCCGTTCGTTCCACGAAATCGGCGGTTCGCTCGACGAATGCTTCCCGTCCCAGCGCTGACTTGGACGTGCCTTCGGCGGCAAGCTGCTTCTCGATGATGTTCTGGGTCGCGATTCCAGCGTGGTCGAGGCCGGGGATCCAGAGCGTCTCGTCGCCCTTCATGCGTCGCCAGCGGACGATGACATCCTGCACCGTGTTGTTCAGCCCGTGACCCATGTGCAGCACGGCCGTCACGTTGGGCGGCGGCATCACGATCACGAACGGCTCGCGATCGCCTCCGTTGGTGTTGCTCCGCTTTTCATCGGCCGTGAAGATGCCGGCGTCGATCCACCGCTCATAGATCGCGCGCTCGGCCGAC
>JBGTEZ010000408.1:0-5652 GCA_041747535.1 Gemmatimonadaceae bacterium | reverse complement strand
CCGGGCGGGAGCGCGCTCACTCGCGCCCTGAACGCCTGAAAATTCGGAGTGTCGATGAGCAGGTTACCTTCGGCTCCAAGGCCCAGATCCTCGATCAGCCGTTTCGCTCGCTCGATCCGCGCTTCTTCCATCGGATGTGATGCGAACCAGCTTTCCAGCTTGCTCGGCTCGCGCTCGCGCTCTCTGAGCAGGACCTCGAACAGCTCTGGAATCCCGTTTGGATCGAACCCGGCGCGCGTGACATTGACCACTGCTTCGGAATCTGCCTGAAGCTCGTCGAGCCGGGTGTGTCGCGCGAAGAACGCGCTGCCCCCAACCTGCACAGCCGCCTGCCCGATTCCGCTCTCGCAGATGTTGGTGAGAGTACAGAGAACGGCGACGCCAACGTTCGCTTTCTGGGCGGTCTCCAATTGCTTCACTGAGTGGCGCTGGATCACATGTCCAATCTCGTGTCCGAGCGTCCCCGCGAGCTCATCGAGCTTGTCGGTGCTCTCGATCAGACCGCGATTGACGTAGATGTGCCCGCCCGGAAGCGCAAACGCGTTCACCTGATCGGTGTTGATCACATAAAAATGCCAGTCGAGATCGGCGCGGCTCGTCGTGCGCGCGATCCGCGATCCGAGCTCCTGCATGTAGGCGCTGATCTGCGGGTCGGTAACGACGGGCAGCCCGGCGTTGATCTGCTCTGCGTTCTGGCGGCCGATTGCGATCTCCTGGTCCTCGGAGACGCTGCAGGCGAACAACAGTGGCAGACAGAGCAGTGAGCGGATGCAGGCCATGTTTCTGGGTATGAGAGAGCGGCAATTATGACTGGGCAAAACATGTTCCGCCGTAATAAACAGTGGACGCAAGTCGTGAGTCTTCGGTTCTGAGTCATCAGCCATAAGTGGTTGCCAGTTGCACACTGATCACTGTTGACCACCGATAACTGACAAACTCAAGACTGAGACACTCGACACTTTGCATCCGCCCTGCTTGGCGGACGGAACCTGCCGAGTCTATACTTGGTCGTGCCTCCCCCGACCAATCGCGCCTTCGAGCACCGCCATATCACCGTGCCGAAGACGGCGCGCTACGCGTTCATGGGTTCTTTCGACAAGCGCCTCACCGAAGTCTGGATCGTGGCTCACGGTCACGGCCAGCTTGCTGCCCGCTTCCTTTCGCGCTTCACGCCGCTCGAGCGTGAGGACCGGCTGATCGTCGCGCCCGAAGCACTCTCGCGCTACTACCTGACCAGCAACGGCGTGCACCACAGGGACAGCCCGGTGGGCGGAACCTGGATGACCCGCGAAGATCGGGAAGCGGAGATCGAAGACCAGATTCGATACCTCGACCTCCTCTACGACGAAATCTTCAGTCAGGTCGATCGCGGCAGCGTGCGTCTCTGGGTGCTGGGATTCTCGCAGGGCGTGGCGACGGTGACGCGATGGCTGGCGCGGGGAAAAGCAGCGGCTGATCGGGTCGTGCTGTGGGCGGGAATGATTCCGCCCGAGCTCGACGCCGCCGGAGCTCGCGCACTGACGGTGCGAGGTCCGGTGACAATGGTGGTCGGGTCGTCGGATGAGTTCGCCACGCCGAAGGTCGTCGCTGCGCAGGAAGCGAGGTTGCGGGAGCTTGGAGTCGCGTTCAGCTCGATGAGCTTCGAGGGAGGGCACGATCTTTCCGACGCGACTCTCCTCGAGATTGCCGCGAGCGATGCCTAGCGGAGAGGGCGAAGTCCACAAGCGCAGCGCCGGCCTCGACTGGCAGGTTTGGCCGGCGATCCTCCTGGCGGTGGGATTGATCGCTCCGCTCGTGGTCGTCCCGGGAATATTTTTCCCGTACGTAGTTCCCCGCAACATCCTCTTTCGCGTCGCGGTCGAGCTCGCCACCGCCGCCCTCGTCCTGCGTATTCTGCACGGCGCGAGCGTGAATGTGAGGCGTGAACCCATCCTTCAGGCACTCGTCGCATTTCTGTTCGCTCTCGTGGTGTCCGCGGTTTTTTCGCCTGCCCGCAACCACAGCCTGTTCGGTGATTTCGAGCGGATGGGCGGAGTCTGGGCGTGGCTCCATCTCACTCTTTTCCTGGTGGTGTTGCGCTCACTCGACGATCGGTATCTCCACAGGCTGCTGCAGGCCGCGCTTGCCATCAGTCTCGTTGCGAGCGCGCATGCGATTGCCGGACACTTTTTCTCCTTCGGATCAGGCCTGACCGTGGTCGGCAATCCCGGACTATTGGCGGGCTATCTGCTGCTCGCCCTCGCGGTCGCGCTTTGGCTCGCATGCACGCACGCCAGGCACCGATGGCTCTATCTCGCCGCCGGAGCGATCGATCTGGCGGCGATGGTGTGGGCCGCGAACAGGAGCAGCGTTCTCGGGTTGGCCACGGGCGCAGTCGCCGGCAGCGTCCTCTTTGCGCTCGGCTCCCGGTCCGGGCGCAGGCGGTGGATCCCGGTGGGATTGGTGGCCGGCTCCATCGCCTGCGTGGTCGGGCTGGTCGCGATCGACAATGCGGTCCGCGATGTCGGCTCGACAATCGCGTTGCCAACAAGTCTGCGCCGCATTGCCGCTACCGATTTCGCCGGTGTCGATGCAATTCGCACCATTCAATGGGACGCCGCGATCGCCGGCTTCCGCGACCGTCCTGTTCCTGGGTACGGACCCGACAATTATCACCTCGTGTGGTCGGCGCACTTCGATCCACTGAGCGAGAAGCTCGGGGCGGACATCTTCGATCGCACCCACAACCAGTTTCTCGAGATCCTTGCCACGACCGGAATTATCGGAGCCATTTCGTTTCTCGCGGTGTGGCTCGCGATTGGCTACTCGCTCTACCGTAGCTTCGTGGAGAAGAGGCTGACCGCTGCCCAGATGTCGGTGCTCGCGGGCGCCAACATCGCCTATGCCGTCTACCTCGTCTTCTGGTTCGTCGACATCAACGCCGCCATCCTGTGGCTATTGCTCGGGGCCGTGGCCGCGTCTCGCCGCAATCCACTCCCTGTTGTTCGGGCACCCTTGCAACCCGCATCCAACCCCCTCGCTCTGGCGGGTATGCTCGTCACTGCTCTGACGCTGGCACTGGCACTGTACACCCAGGCCTACATCCCATTAGGCGCGAATATCGCACTGGCGACCCTCGACTCTCCTCAGGGCGATCGTAAACTCGGATTCGAGGCCGTGCGAACACTTGGCACCTCGCGCGCGTCGCAAACGAGCCATACCCCTCTGGTTCTGGGACAATTCGTCAACGTGCTCGCCGCGACCCAGCAGCGGGGAGCGGTTGACTGGGCCGACAGGGAAGGGGTGCACCAGACTTTCCAGACCGCGATCGCCGCATTCGACGCCGAGCTCGCGCGCGATCCCTTGAACGACAGGCTTCATGCCCATGCCGCGGAGCTCATGATCGAGGCTCACAGTTTCTACGGGGCTCGAAGCTATCTCGAGCGCGCGATCACTCTGGCAACGCGAGGCGTCGAGCTGAGTCCACGCCGGACGAAGAACCGTCGGGTCCTGGACAGGGTTCTCGCTGAAAACGACAAGTGAAGCGTTAGGCGGTCTTCGCCGGCTGGGCTTTGCCGCCGCGATGGATCCGCAACGCCGCGATCCTCCGGCCATCCATCGCCACCACCTCCATCTCGCCTCCCGGGATCGCGATCCGGTCCCCCATGCGCGGCAACCGCCCCAGCTTCGCGAACGCGAATCCACCGAGCGTAGTCCATTCGCCGTCGGGAATCGCGATGCGATAGTCCGATCGCACATCGATGATCGACAGGGAACCCGCCAGCTCCAGGACTCCGTCGGTCGTTACAGACTCCCGCGCGGCCGAGTCGTACTCGTCCGCGATGTCGCCAATGACTTCCTCGACCAGATCTTCCATCGTCACGATTCCGGCGGTTCCGCCGTATTCGTCGAGCACGATCGCCATGTGCGCGCGGGTCTTTCGCAGATCGTCGAGGACGCGCTCCGCCGGGCGGCTGTCCGGCACGTAAACCGGGTCGCGCACCAGGTCGGCGAGGTTGAACGGCTTGTCGCTCGGGTGCAGCCACAAATCCTTCGCCAGGAAGACTCCCGTGACGTCATCGAGAAATTCGCGATAAACCGGATAGCGGGAATACCGTTCGCGCCGGATCACTTCCCAGACTTCCTGCTCGGTTGATTCGATGTCCAGCGCGACAAGGTCGGTACGCGGACGCATCACGTCTCGTGCTTTCTTCTCGTGGAAATCGAGGACCCCGGCGAGCATGGCGCGGTCCGATTCGTCCAGCGTCCCGCCCGCGTGCGCCTGGATAACCAGCAGCCTGATCTCGTCGGGCGTCGTTCCTTCGTGGGAAGTGGCGGGTTTGATGCCGAACAGCCGAAGGAGGGAGTTTGCCGCACCGTTGAACACCCAGATGAACGGGCCCATGAAGCGCGAGAAGAGCAGCAGTGGCGCGGCGACGGTTCGGGCGGTCGTTTCAGGGGCAGTCAGTGCCAGGGTTTTGGGGGCGAGCTCACCCAGCACGATGTGCAGGAAGGTGATGAGGAAGAACGCGATCGGAACGGCAAAGGCATGGTGCGCAGCCGCGGGAAATTCGAGCCCGACGGATCTCAACGACCAGTCGATCAGGTGCGCCAGCGCGGGCTCACCGATCCAACCCAGCGAGAGCGATGCGATCGTAATGCCGAGCTGGGTGGCGGCAATGTAGCGGTCCAGATTCGCCAGTCCAACCTGGACGCTGCGCGCGCCGCGCAGTCCGCGCGTCGCCATCTCGTCGATTTTGCTTCGCCGAGCAGCGACGAAGGAGAACTCCGCCGCGACGAAGAAGCCGTTGAGGGCGACGAGGGCGAAGACGGCGACGAGGCCGGCGGACGCGGCGCCCATGGACGGAGTGTCAACGGACTGAGCGGCAATGAACCCGAGCAGCATGAGCCTGTAATCTAAATGATAGCAGACACCCAAGCTCTCGCTGCAGGGGTTATACGCCCTTACGGCGGCGCAATGCTACGAAGGCAGGCGTCGTCGCGGATTACGCGATAGATCTCCGCGGACGGCACCAGCCGGCGTAAGACTCCGGGGCAGGCGCGAGAGATCGTCGCGATGTCCCGCATCAATTGGCCGCGGATCCCTACCGCGACCACGGTGACGCTGTCCTCGAGAATGCGGGCCGCCAGATATCGCCCTGGGTACCGGAACACCGACGGCGCGTAGGGGGACTCGGATGGAGAGGCCGGCGCGGTCACCCGCCCCGAGTACATGTAGGTCGCGGCGGGGAAATCCACGAGCAGCCGGTCTTGTGGCGTGGTGTTGGTGCGGATCCACCCGCTAATCGCGGCGATGTGACGGCTGTTCACCGCCAGCACGAAGAAGATCGAGGCGTCGCGTTGGGCGGGCGCCTGACCATTGACGAAGCTGGCCGCCGCCGCGCGCCGCAGCTCCAGCTGCCGGAGACCGATGATTAGCGCCGCCAGCCCGAATGTGAGCGGAG
Source organism: Gemmatimonadaceae bacterium (assembly GCA_041747535.1). Classification (GTDB taxonomy): domain Bacteria; phylum Gemmatimonadota; class Gemmatimonadetes; order Gemmatimonadales; family Gemmatimonadaceae; genus UBA4720. The sequence continues at coordinate 208 of JBGTEZ010000408.1, read as the reverse complement.
CAGCGATTCGGAAGCGCGCGGGAAGACGCCTCGCCCCCTCCTCGATTCCGAAGGCGGCGAGGAGACCCACAAATGGAATCACGGGAAGGAGGAGCCTGTCCTGATTGAACGGCCAAGCCAGGACGACGGCGAGCGAGGCCGCGGTGGTCAGCGTAACGGCTGGCGCCCGACGCCACGACCAGGCAGCTCCCGCCGCGGCGGCCGCGAG
>JBGTEZ010000407.1:0-5223 GCA_041747535.1 Gemmatimonadaceae bacterium | reverse complement strand
TACGGGCAGACGATCATGAGCAGCGTGATCGAGGAGAAGACGAGCCGCGTCGCGGAGGTGGTGATGTCGAGCGTTCCCACCGACACTCTTCTCGCCGGCAAGGTGCTCGGCGTTGGAGCCGTGGGTCTGACGCAGCAGGTGCTCTGGATCGCGACGACTTACATCCTCCTCAAGCTGCGCGAGCCGCTGATGGCGAAGCTCGGTGCCCCGACCGCGAGCTTCGCCCTGCCCGAAATCTCCCTCGGCGCGGCGATTCTGTTTCTCGCCTTCTTCATTCTCGGATTCATTTTCTATGCGTCCCTCTACGCCGCGGTCGGATCGTCGGTAAACAGCGAGCAGGAAGCGAGACAGGCGGCGACTCCGCTGATGATCATGATCGTGTTCGCGGGTGTGTTCATTCAGCCGGTGCTGCTCAATCCGACGGGGACGATTGCGCAGGTGCTCTCACTCGTACCGATCACCTCGCCGATCATCATGCCCATTAGGATGGCGGTGACGGGCGTGCCGCCACTGGAGATGGCCGGAAGCATCGGTTTCCTCGTGCTCGGCTGCATCGCCGCCCTCTGGCTGGCATCGCGCATCTACCGCGTGGGCTTACTCATGTACGGCAAGAAGCCCACGATGAGAGAGATGGCGCGCTGGGTTTCGTACTCGCGCTAGCCTCTTCGTTTTCTAGAGATCAGTGTAGGGGGGAGAGGCTGGGCGCCCGCTTCGGAGCTACGCTCGCTCGGGCGGAGCCCCTAACTACGCTCCCTCGCTCCGCTCGGTCGCGGGTCTCCTCGGTCGCTCGCTTTGGAAGCGCCTGCGCGGGCGCCCAACCTCTCCCCCCCCCACAGAAATCTGCAGGAACACGATGGCTGCGCGAGTATGAAACCCTGCTCCTCTTAAAACGCGAGCTGAACAACTCTCGGAATCAGGTCGCGAAGAAGCCGTTGGCCGGTGCGTGAAGTCGACGGACGCTCCAATAGACGCTCGTGGAAGACGTCAGGGCGCGGTGCAGAGGTGTGTGGCCCGACCGCGCCTAGTTCGCCGCGCGGATACCGCGCGCCCCTCTGCATTATGGAAATGTGTGTGGGAAGGTAGGGTGAGAGTCCTCGCAGGCGGCCTTAGCGAGCGACCAGGAGACCCGCGACCGAGCGGAGCGAGGGAGCGTAGTTAGGGGCTCCGCCCGAGCGAGCGTCGCCGCCGAAGAGGACTCTCACCCTGCCTTCCCGCGCGCCGATCCCGACAATCCAGAGAGGCGCGCGGGAGTCTGCGAGCTAAGCCGCGGTGCGGGCCTCGCAGAACTTCTCGAACGCGCGCGTGAGGTCGGTCGCGATCTCGTCGGACGAGCGTCCCTCGATCTGATGGCGCTCCAGCATGAAGACCACCTTGCCATCCTTGAGCAGGGCGATCTGCGGCGAGCTTGGGGCGTAGCCGGTGAAATAGCTGCGGGCGCGCTGCACCGCTTCGATGTCCTGTCCCGCGAACACCGTCGTCAGCGCGTCGGGCTTCACATCGCCCTTGATTGCCTTCGCCACCGCCGGCCTCGCGTTGCGCGCGGCACAGCCGCAGATGGAATTCACGACGACGAGCGTCGTCCCCTGTGAATTCTTGAGCGTGGCATCCACTTCGTCCGCCGTCCGCATCTCCGTCACACCGATCTGCGTCAGCTCAGCGCGCATCGGCGTCACATATCTCTCATCGTACATCGTTGTTACCTCATCTGTTGTCGATTAACGAACTCTCCGAAGTATAACCGGAGTGCGTCAGAATTCGTCGCGCTGCCGCCTCTCGATGAACGGCTGGCCGTCCGGCAGGGTCTTGGGATCCACGACCTTCACCGACTCCTTGAGCACCCGCCCGCGGACGAACTGAACGGTCGCGCCGAGGAGAAGCGCCCACACACAGACGGCGAGCAGTCGCCAGAACAGCACTCCGGTTGCCATCGGCTGCCAGTCCGAGAACTCGGCGCGCGCGGTTCCCCACGGCTCACGGTGGAGCGCGATCAGCACCAGGCTCATCGCCATCTCGCCGGTGGTCTCGAAGATCGCGAAGAGCGGAGCGCGGTATGGCCATTCCTTCACCGGGAATCTGCCGAGGTGAAGCGTCGCCATTCCGAGCAGAAAGAGCGTGCCCAGCACGAGCGCCGCGCCAAGATACGCGCTCGACGACGTCCCATGGGTGAGGACCACCGCGCGGAAGAGTCGCATCACCACGCCGGTGATGAGCGCCAGCTCCGCGGGCGACCTCGCGATCCGCGTGAATACGGCGGGCTCCTCGAAATTCCACTCGCTGGGAGTGAAGGGCCGGCGCCTGTTCTCGGCGGGACGGGAGTTCATGAACTCCCAATGTAACGGCCGGCTGAGAACCGTCCATAGACATTCACGCTGCTACCTGATCCAGTGGCCGATCCGTCCCCAGCGAATATCGGTGAACATCGGCAGCGGCCGGTCGCTGTCGTCGGCGTTGTACGAGTAGTACACGAACAGCGGTCGGCCGCGAACGTTCTTTCGCGGGACGAATCCCCAATACCGGCTGTCCTTCGAGTTGTAGCGGCTGTCTCCCATCATGAACAGGCGCTCGGCAGGAACGACGATCGGGCCCCAGTCGTCGTGGGTCGGCTGCGCGGGCGCCGCGCCGAAACGCGATTCGCGGAGACCGGCTTTCTTTTGCCAATCGAAAAGCGGATCCACCGAATTCGCCACCGCCTCGGAGTGTCCACCCGCGCCGAACCCCTGGCGCTGCGGGATTCCATTCAGGTAGAGGACGCCGGTGCGCATGTGGACAGTGTCACCCGGCTCTCCCACCAGCCGCTTGACGAGCGTCGGCGTCGGATCGGCGCCCCGCTCCGCCTCGTCGGGCTGGTACGGTGACACGAACACCACCACGTCACCACGCTGCGGCTCGCGGTAGCCGGGAAGATTCGTGTCGGTGAACGGCACGTGCGGTCCGTAAACCAGCTTGTTGACGAACAGCCAGTCCCCGACGAGGAGCGAGGGGATCATGCTGCCGGAGGGAATGCGGTACGCCTCGATGAGAAACGTCCGCAAAAAAAGAAAGATCGCGAGCGCGCCGGCGATCGACTTCAGGTTTTCCCAGAGGGTCCGCGAATGGGACCGGTGCGCCAAGGGGCGCGCCTTTTGAGCGCGCCCCTTGTTAGACGATGCTGGCAAGAAGCTTATGTATTCCGAAGGTGCTTGTTGACGAGCCTGGTCATCTCGAACATCGAGACCTGCCTCGAGCCGCCGAAGATCGGACGGAGGTTCTCGTCGGCGTTGATCATGCGGCGGTTCTTCGCGTCCTGAAGACCCTTCCGCTTGATGTACTGCCAGAGCTTCTTCGTGACTTCGGTCCGCGGCATTGGCGAGCTGCCGACGACGTTGGCGAGGTCACTGCTTGGCTGCATCGGCTTCATGAAGGCCGCGTTCGGCGTGCGCTTCTTGCCGGACGATGCTTTGCGACGGCTGGTCTTCTTCTTCGCCGCGCCCTTTTTCGCCGACTTGCGTGAGGACGATTTACGCGAAGACTTCTTGGCTGCCTTCCTGCCTCCGCTCTTCTTTTTCGCTGCCATCTTGTCTCCTGGTTGGTGATCGGATGCGATGTGCTACAATGTGAAACGCTGTCCGTCAGCGGAGCAAAGTATAGACCCGTAGGGCGAACGCAATAGGGAACGCGAAGATTTTCCCTATGGAAAATGCCGATTCCTAGAGGAGAAGCTTCATCATTTTGACGTCGTACGGGTCCGGCGAGTCGTCGTCCTCGGCGATGTCGTAGTTCTGCTGTGGAGTCTCCAGTACCAGAGGAACACCCTTGCTCCGGGTGTCATGCATGAGCCACTCGAAGGGCTGCTGCCCGATGCGCCCTTCCCCTATGAGAACGTGGCGATCGCGGTTCGAGCCGAGCTCACCCTCGCTGTCGTTCAGATGGAAAAATGACGGCGCTTCTCCCGCCGCGCTCTCGAATTCGTCCAGCACCGCCGTGAACGCCTGCTTCGATTTCGCGATGTCGTAACCGGACGCAAATAGGTGGCACGTATCGAGTCCGTATCCGGTGCGGGCCCGGAGCGACCTGGGCACGTGCGAGAGTATTTCTCCTACCTCCTCCGCGGTCTTTCCCATGGTCTTGCCGGCGCCAGCCGTGTTCTCGACGAGGAGCCGGGTGGTGGAATCGATCTTCTCCAGCGCGGTCACGATCGCCTTTGCGATCCGTTTCGCCGACGCCGCCCGCTCGCCGGTGCCCGCCGATCCCGGATGAAAGCACACCGCTCCCACTCCCAGCGCGCTCGAGCGCTCGAGCTCCTTCGTCAGTCCGGCGCTCGCGCGCTCCCATTTCTCGTCTTCCGGGGTCGCAACGCTCAGCACGTACGCCGCGTGCACCACTACGTTCGCCGTCTCGATTTTGGTCTTTGCCAGCGCCGCCTTGAAGCGGGCCACCCTCTCAGGCTTGATTGTGGACTTGTCTCCATAAAACTTGGGAATGGCCGTGAAAACCTGCAGCGCCGTCATCCCCGCGTTGCCGGCGCGAAGCACCGCCATGTGGATGCCGCCGTTGTCGATCGTATGGGCGCCGAGGAAATGCGTCATGCCGCGGCCACTTGCAAGTTGCCTACCTCCGGATCAAACCGGTGTACGGGTGCCAAATCCAGAACTACGAAGATGCGAGGATACAGAAGCACAGGCTCGGGCTCCGGGGAACGCGCGGCGAGGATCGGAAGTGTTGCCTCCCCCTGCGCATCTACCGATTATTGTGAGTGATCCCCGTACCCAGATGAGATTCTTCGCGCCCCTGTTCCTTTCCCTCCTGGTCGCCCCCAGCCAGATCGTCGCTCAGGAGTCGCCGGTCGATGTGCTGCGGGGTAGCGTCGTCGACCTCGGCGGGCGACCGGTCGTCGAAGCCCAGATCGAGGTGACGTCACTCGGATCGAGGGTCAGCCGGACGAGGTACACGGATTCCGCCGGACGATACCGGATTACGTTCCCCGAGCACGCGACCCGCTACCAGGTGACGGCGAGGAAGTTGGGATTCTCTCCGGTGCAGAAAACCATTCAGCGGGGCTCGGCCCAGGACGAGGTGTTCATCGCCGACTTCCAGTTCACGGGCTCCCCACTCGCGCTCTCGATGGTGGAGATAACGGGTAGCTCCGATCGCCCGATCCGCGCGCGCCGGGACGAGCCCGGCGCGGGAGACGCGACTGTTCCCAATCCGGTGGCCGAGATCCTCGCGCGCAAGGATTCACTCCAC
>JBGTEZ010000406.1:0-15142 GCA_041747535.1 Gemmatimonadaceae bacterium | reverse complement strand
GGATCGCGTACAGGAAGCTCGTGCGAGCGTAGCGGCGGTAAGGGAATCGAAACGTCCCCTCGATAAGGCGACCAACGAGCTGGTAGCCGTCAGATGGAAAGCCGACAGCCGCCTGGTGGACTACTGGACGACCGTTCTATCGCCGTTAGTCGCACTGCTCGAAACCGAATCCAATCCGGGCGTCGTCACGTACTGTCAGCGCGAGGTGATCTCATGGACCTGCGATCGGACCTGATTCGTGCGACGCTGCTCGGATTCGTAATACTTGGCATCGGCAGCCGCCTGCTCATGCGCGTCGTCGCATTGATGCAGGGAACGCCCCCGGGATGGACATTCGGCGGGACCATGACCGTCGTGTTTCTCGGGACGGTATCAGGGTTGGGCGCCGGGATCATCTATCACCTGCTTCGCCGGTTCGTCGCCAAACCGTGGATGCGGACAGCCGCATACATCGCGATCTGCGGCCTGATATCCTGGCGCGGCGTGCACGGGGTTCCACCCCTTCAGCAAGCGATGTTCATGACCCTTGCTCTCGCCTATCTGGTTGTGATCGATATCCTCGGACGCCTTGCGACCAGCGCCAGCGCGTCACACGATATGTCCTTCTCTATTACGGGGTAACAATGCGCCCACTCGGTTGGGTCGGTCTGCTTCTCATCATCGCCGGTGCGGTGATCTTCGCGATGGGCGGGGTGGGTTACACCAAGAGCCGTAATGAAGTCGAGGTCGGACCAATCAAGGTCGCAGCGGAGGAGAAGGGGTTGGTTCCACCCGTTGCCGGAATAGCCGCAATCGCGATCGGCGCGGTGCTCGTCTTCGTCGGCAGAAAGAAGACTGCCTAGCGTGACGATCGTCCGCGGTGGCTTTCTCGTCGCCACGCTGCTGGCGACGAGTGGATGCCCGCGCTCCGGTCCAGTACCCGAGATCGAGACGAATCTCACTCGGCCATATCTAATGGGCTTCTCGGTAATTCCGCCCAAGCCCGACATCAAGGTCGCGCTTCGGTCGATGGAGATCTGGACCAAGCGCGCCGACGCGGCGATCATGCACATGGATGTCCCATGGGCACTGCTTCTCGAGGGGAAAACTCCGGAAGAAGCGCTCAAGCGCGACGGGATCGATCTCGCGCGACACTACCGCTCGAAGAATCTCAAGCTTGTCATCACTCTCGACGTCACGAACGGCCTGGCTCGGGAGAGCGAGGCAGTGGCGCTCGTCACCGCCCGGCGCAGCATCACCGAGCCGGCGATTCAGCGCCTCTACCGCACCTTCGTGCTCGCCGTGGTGGAGAGACTCCGTCCCGACTTCCTCGGGCTGGCGGCGGAGACCAACCTGGTGCGCGCCATCGCGCCCCGGCCCGTCTATGACGCGCTTGTTCGAATGACCAACGATGCCGCCGCTGACGTACGCGCGTCACGGTCGGGAAAAACATTGCCTCTCTACATCAGCGTTCAGGTCGAGACCGCCTGGGGGCGCCTCGGCCCGCGAAGCGCGTACGCCGGAATCGACCGGGACCTGCGCGACTTTCCTTTCATTACCGCGCTCGGGTTGTCGTCGTATCCATACCTCGGTGGCTTCAGCGAGCCCGAAAGCATTCCGCTCGAGTACTACTCCCGGATGAATTCAAAGAGGCTCCTGCCGCTCCTGATCGTGGAAGGCGGGTGGCCATCGGCGTCGGTGCGTAGTGCATTCACGTCTTCCCCGGCGAAGCAGGCGCGGTACATCGCGCGCCACTCGCAGCTTCTCGAGAACGCAAACGCGGTCGCGGCGTTCCAGCTGCCGTTTGCCGATCTCGATCTGGCGAGCTTTCCCAAACCGCTGCCCGCGATTCTGCCGTTGTTCGTAACACTGGGACTCGTCGATTCGAATCTGCGCCCAAAGCCGGCGCTCGCGACCTGGGACAGCATCTTCGCCCGACAAGTGAAGCGGTGACCGCGCCCTTTACGGTGTCGTGCGCCTCGCTGTTGATGGCCGTAACCGTCGCAGGTTGTGAACAAACATCGCCTCCACTGGCCGACACATCGCGGACTTACGCACAGACGGGAATCCCCAGCGCCACCTTCGACTCCGCGGTCAACCTGATCGACCCGCGAGTGCCACGCGCGGTCGCGGGCGATACACAATGGAAATACGTGCAACGGGCGAAAGCGGACTTCGATGGAGATGGCAACGATGAGACGGCAGTGCTCATCGCCGATGTCACGCTCGACGCGCGAGGAAATCCACTCTGGGAAGACGGGCACCGCTGGCAGCTGTACTTCGAGGAGGCGGATGCAAGCCGCAACTACGTCTACGCGCGGTTCCTGCCAAACGGGAAGCTCGAAGCGAGTGTGACTGTTCCCGATGAAGAGAAAATGCCGACGGTCGTGCTGCGTGAAGTCACTCCTCACACACTCGGCATTTACGAGGTTCGCTACGCCGGGCCCACCCGGAGCTGGAGCGTTCGCCACATGCACCGCGATCTGGATCCAGGCAAAGGCTTCACGGGAGGCCGATAACAAATCTGCCCCGCCCGGCAATGGCCGAGCGGGGCAGACATACCAAGAACTGGTGGGTGCTAGTTCGACCCGCTGTTCTTCCTCATGAGCTCCTGCCGATACGCTTCGCTGGCGTAGATCGCTACTTCGACGCGGCGGTTCTGCGATCGTCCGTCGTCCGACAGATTAGTGGCGACCGGCTCGGACTCTCCCTTACCCGACGTCTGAACGCGGGATCTCGAGATGCCCTGCGTTTCGAGATACCGGGCTGCGGCGTCAGCGCGACGCTGGGACAGTGCCTGGTTATATGCATCACTGCCGGTGTCATCGGTGTGCCCCACGATCAGCACCTGCGATTCAGGATATTTCTTGAGGCTGTTCGCGAGCGCGGTCAGGTTCGACTGCGCGGTGGGTTGAATCACGTCGGAGTCATACGCGAAGAGAAGTCCCGAGGCAAAGGTCACCTGGATTCCCTCTCCAACACGCTCGACGGTCGCGCCCTCGACGCTCGCATCGATCTCCTTCGCCTGCTGATCCATCTGGTGGCCGATGACCGCGCCAGCCGCGCCGCCAACTATCGCGCCGATGATCGCACCGCGGGCGGTAGAGCCGGTCTGGTTGCCGATAATCCCTCCAATCACAGCGCCGGCGCCGGCGCCGGTTGCGGCTCCCTGCTCCTTCTTGCTCATGCTCGCGCAGGCACCCAGACCGAGGGAGCCGGCGGCCACGAGGGCGACCACAGTGCGCTGCTTCACAATATGTGACATTTTCATTGCAGTTAACTCTCTTTTGGGGACGGGTAAATACTACCAGGTTGGATGCAAGCATAGTTCCACCACGACGGCGTTAAGTGCCTGTCGACGCAGCTAAGCCTTTTATTCGGGAGAGATCGTAATGGCTGACAAGAAAATCATCGCCGTGGTGGGAGCAACGGGAGCGCAGGGCGGCGGACTGGTACGCGCGATCCTGGAGGACAAGAACGGTCCATTCGAGGCCCGCGCGATCACACGGGATGTCAACTCCGACAAGGCAAAGGCGCTGGCCGAGGCTGGCGCGGAGGTAGTGAAAGCGGACGTGGACGATGTAAAGAGTCTGAAGAAAGCGTTCGAGGGAGCCCACGGTGTGTTCTGCGTGACGTTTTTCTGGGCCCACTTCAAGCCGGAGCTGGAGATAAACCACGCGCGGAACATGGCGCAGGCGGCGAAAGATGCGGCCGTCGACCACGTCATCTGGTCCACGCTCGAAGACACGCGGACATTCATTCCGCTCTCCGACGACCGGATGCCGACCCTGATGGGCAAATACAAGGTTCCGCACCTCGACGCCAAGGGCGAATCAAACGCGATCTTCACCGAGCTCGGAGTGCCGACGACTTTCCTGGTTACCTCTTTCTACTGGGACAACTTCATCCATTTCGGCATGGGCCCGAAAAAGGGCGCCGATGGCAAGCTTGCCATCACGCTCCCGATGGGCAAGAAGAAGTTGGCGGGAATTGCGGCCGAGGACATCGGGAAGACCGCTTATCGCATATTCGAAGAAGGCGATGAATGGCTTGGGAAAACCGTCGGAATCTCCGGCGGGCACCTGACGGGCGCACAGATGGCGAAGTCGCTAACCAAGGCTCTCGGGCAGGAGATCCGCTACAACGAAGTCACTCCGGCCGAATTCCGGGCATTCGGCTTTCCGGGCTCGGACGACCTCGGAAACATGTTCCAGTTTTTCCGGGATTTCGAGCAGGATTGTTGCGATGCGCGGAGCATCAGTGAAACGAAGAAGCTGAATCCGGAGCTGCTCACTTTCGACCGCTGGCTCGCGGGCAACAAGAGTCAGATTCCGATCGGATAGCCACGACACGCCGGGCAGACAGTAAGCTAGGGAAGGCGCTCCGGAGTACCCTGCTTCCTCTCGAGGAGGTGCGCCCCGCCGGGCGAGTGAGCTCCGCCGGCGGGAAGGGCCTGAGCCGCTTCCTTTTCGGTGAACAGCCGGGTGAGGAAGCGTTGTCCTTCGCCGATCCGCTCCACTTCGAGCGATGTCGCTTCGATCGCGTTCTCCATGCGGGTCAGCCGGTCGGCGAACTCGCGCGGGAAGGTCGTGACCGCCGTAACGCTCTTCTTCCAGATCCGCCGCGCCAGGGCGACCGATAGCGGAAACAGCACGATCACCATGAACACCGTGCCGACGATGTAGACCTCCTCGGGCGGGCCCTGCCTGATCTGGCGCGGCGGCTCGACGACTGCGCCGGGAACGGCAGCCGCCTGTGCAAGCTGCGCCGAATTGGTGGCGAGCATGCCATCGACCGTTACGATTCTCTTGTCGACTTCGCCGAGGCGCTCTTCGATGGCCTTCCGCCGGGGGTCCACGGAATTCATTTGGGCGAGGCTTGAGCTCAGGGACGAGCGCGTGCTCTCCAGCTCGTCGAGCTGGTTCGTCAGCTCACGGCGCTGGGCACGGAATCCCTCGTAGATCGCGTTGGGCGCAGTGTTATCGCTGCCCTGGAATACAAAGGCAGGCCTCCCGGGCCGTGCCGGAGACACCGTCACCTGCTGTCCATCCTGGTGCACGACGACTGGGTTCTGCGGCTGGGTCAATGCTGCCTCATGGACAATGTGTGATGGTTCAAGGCCGGTCTCGTGCTCGTGCGGAATCTTGCGGCGGAAATCCGTGGAAATCCAGTCGCCGGACCCAGCGGTTTTCCCTCACCGCACATGGAAAAATATCGATTCATCCGACTCTCACAGTCCGACAGGGTACCTTTAGGGCTCTTACAAAACCAATCTCAAACAAGGCGACACCCTGCCGTTTTCCTCGATCAAGCTTCACCCGAGCCTCCAGAAAGGACTGAAAGAGCTCGGCTTCCAGCGCCCGACGCCTATCCAGGCAGAAGCGATACCAGCCGCGCTGGAGGGCCGCGACATTCTGGCCTGCGCGATGACTGGAAGCGGAAAGACCGCCGCGTTCGTGCTGCCCATTCTCCACCAGCTGATCGACCGCCCTCGCGGAAAAACCCGCGCGCTCGTAATCACCCCTACGAGAGAGCTGGCTGCCCAGATTCTTTCGGCTCTCGATTCGATGGCGGTACACACCCCAATTACCGCTGCCGCGATTTACGGTGGCGTGGGGATGGCGCCCCAGGAACACGCGCTGCGCGCCGGCGTCGACGTCCTGATCGCGACCCCGGGGCGACTCCTCGATCACCTCAAAGCCCCGTACGCAAAGCTCGACAACATCGAGTTTCTCGTGCTCGATGAAGCGGACCGCATGCTCGACATGGGATTCCTCCCCGATATCAAGCGCATTCTCCGGCTGGTGCCGCGCAAGCGCCAGACATTGTTCTTCAGCGCGACGATGCCGCCGGCGATCGCGGGACTCACGCGCGAGATGCTGCAGAATCCCATGTCGATCGATCAGGGCCGCCGGTCACTGCCTGCCGTCGGAATCACCCAGGCGATCTATCCGGTGAGGCAGGACCTGAAGCCGGCGCTGCTGCTCGCGCTCCTGAATCGGGACGATGTCACGCAGGCGCTCGTATTCACGCGCACCAAGCACCGCGCGAACAGGCTGGCCGAGCAGCTGGTGAAGCGCGGCGTAAAGGCCGAGCGGATTCACGGTAACCGCTCACAACCGCAGCGCACGGCGGCGCTGGCCGGATTCAAGAGCGGGCAGTATCGCGTCCTCGTCGCGACGGACATCGCCGCCCGTGGAATCGACATCGAAGCGCTCGGACACGTCGTGAACTTCGACGTGCCGCAGGCTCCTGACGACTACATCCACCGCGTCGGCCGGACGGCACGCGCGGAAGCAGTCGGGGACGCCTTCACGTTCGTGGCCCCCGAAGAGGAGAACGACCTCCGCGCGATCGAGAAGGCGATCGGCAAGAGACTCCCACGCATAACGCTTCCCGATTTCGACTACTCGGCTCGCTCCGAGGGGAAATTCGAGGTTCCGATCGGCGAACGCATCGCCGCTATCCGTGCCCGTAAAGCCGATGAGAGGGCGCGCGCGAAATCGAAGGCGGAACGAAGAGGCCAGCATCCACAGTCTGGCGGCGGCGCGGGCGGACGATCGGACCGTGGACCGCGGCACGGCAGCGGAAGGTCGAGCTCGGGCTCAGGCAGGGGCGGCAGGTCGCGCTGACGTCAGGATCTCGGTGGAGCCTGAAGAACTGCAACCGAACGTGTGATCAGCTCCCAGCTCAAAGGCGACAGCGTTCAGCTGAACTACCGACGTGACAGCACTTGCCGGATTATGGCACAGGCCGAGGCGGCTCCCTCACCCATCGTGATCTGTCACGACGCAGTGAAGCCGGCTGCTGTCAGCTCTGAGACTGCCCGCTGATCACACATTCAGTTGCAGGCGCTTCAGCTACGGCGATGGCCTCGCCGGGGGAACGCCGCCAAACGCAGCGATGATCTGCTTTCCCATGTTGGCAATCGTGAGCTGCGGCTCGGTGTCGAGCACCCAGCGCTGATCCTTGTTCTCCTTCGTCATAACACAGGCAACGACGCGGTTCCGGAGGTAGAACAGCGAACATTCGGTGCGCACTGCGTCGGTAGCGCCGGTCTTGTGAGCCGCGCGCGCACCGCCGGCGAAACGCTGCAGAAGCGTGTCGTCGTTGTTGTGCCGCAGAATGTCCAGCATCGTCGAGTCCGCCGCCGGATTGACCGCTTTCCCCAGCGCCAGCAGCTCGAACAGCTTCGCCATTTCATTCGGCGTCGTGACGCCGAGGCCGTACTTGACCGAGCTGTCCATGGCGACGCTCGAGTTGCGCAGGAAGCTCTTCGAGTGGATCCGTGTCTGTTTGAGCCCCAGTGAGTCCATCTTCGCCCAAACACGGCGGATGATGATTCGGTCGAGGAGGAGGTTGGTCGCCGTGTTGTCACTGATGGTCGTCATCAGCCACGCCGCATCGTTCACGGTCAGCACCGTTCCGTTGTGCAGGAACTGCACGATCCCGGATCCCGGGACCTGATCGATCCTGAGTACTGTCAGAGGGTCGTCGAGCGATAGCTGACCCTTCGCCACCAGATCGAACACCGTGACGAGAATCGGGACCTTGATGAGACTGGCCGTCGGAAAAGTTTCATCTCCCCGGCGCTGCAGCCTCGCTCCAGTCTCCAGATCCACGACGCTGTAGCCCACTACACCCTGGTGGGAATCGGAGATCGAATCGAGCACACGCCGGAGCGCCGAGGTGTCGGCGCGCACGATCGAAGCAGGCGGAGGCGCCGCGCCAGGCTGCGCGAATGCGGAACAGGCCACGCACGCCGCGGCCAGAAGTGGCAGAGATCGAAGGGTCATGCGCTCGACAATACGAGCATGGCGCGATTCTTTCAATACATGTCTCCGTATCACGCGTCGTCCACACGGTCGACGCGATAGTTTCGCACGTCTTCCAGAGCAGCGACATGCCGTACGATTTATCACGCTTCGATCTCGGTGACATGCTGAAGAGCAGCATCAGCCTGCGCGAAGCTTCGGCCGGCGCGCCCACACTCGAAGCATCGGCTCAGCGCGTGTGCCGCTTTCTCTACGACGAGCTCACCGGGCCCGATACCGAGCGCGCATGTGCCCTCGTCCGCTGCTACAAGACGCATCCGTACGGATCCCTCGAGCCCGAGCTGCAGCGGTTTGCGAAAAAACAGCTGGCGGGAAACGAGGAGCCACCCGCATCGATGAAATGCCTGACTCTCGTTGCGACGGTGGGTCAGAACGCCGCCTGGAACTCACGATTTCTCTCGATGGGCCATCGCGCGATTCCACTCCCCAGTCCCGAGATAGTGGAGAGGGCGCCGATGATATCCCAGCTGATCAAGGAGCTCGGGCTGGAGATCAGCTCGCTGCTCCACGGATCGCCGGACGTCGTGAAGGAGCTCGCGGGGAAGCGACACGGAGTCTTCCATGTCAAGGATGCGGCCGGAAGCCCGTACATCCCCGCCCAGCAGGAATTCGTGCAGAAATACGGGATACGGTCGGTGCTTGGATTCGGCGGCGTGCTCTACACCGGCGATCTCTTCGCCGTCATTCTCTTTGCGACCGTACACATCTCCGACACCGCCGCGCAACGGTTCCGCACTCTCGCGCTGGATGTGAAGAGCAGCTTCAGCAAGTTCAGCGAGGCCAACGTCTTCAATGCATTCAGGTCGACCCCGACGAGCCCGATCCCAAGAGTCTGAGCCGAGCCGCTCGCGTTGTACGCTTCTTGCCCCTTCACCGGGTCAAACCACAAGCAGCGCCGTGACTCGGCGCTGTGCAAATCGGGGGATTCAATACTGTCGAACGCACGATACGGGGTGACGCTGCTCGCGCTGACCGCACTCGCGATTGGTGCCTGCGGCAGGAAAGATGGCGCGGCGCCGGACGCCACCGGCGCGGCAGCGACCGACGCCACGGGCATGGGCCCCGCGGCAACCGTCAACACAGCCTGGAGCGATGCCAACATCTTCGCGCTGCTCGATGAGGCGAACGCGGCAGACAGCGCGCACGGGTTCCTCGCGTCGACCAAGGGCACCAGCGCCGCCGTACGCGACTTCGGCAAGCAGATGATGCGCGATCACCACGCGCTGCGCGCGGAAGGTGAAGTGCTGGCGAAGCGACTGAGCGCGACACCGACGCCTCCTCCCGGCGACGCACTCCCCGCGCAGGCCCAGAAAGTCGCCGACGTGCTGGCGAGCACGACAAAGGGGAAGGACTTCGACAAGGCGTACATCGACCATGAGGTCGAGATGCACAAGAACGTTCTCGAAATCGCGATCAAGGCGATGACCGCCGCGCAAAGCACCGAGCTGAAGAACATGATTCAGAAGGCGGCACCCGTGATCCAGATCCACCTGGACAAGGCGCAGTCGATTCAGCGCGACATGAAGTAGAATTGCTGCGCGGAGTAATCTTTGACATCGACGGCACGCTCGTAGACAGCAACGACGCCCACGCATCCGCGTGGGTCGAGGTCTTCGCTGAGGCCGGGTACGACGTGCCCTTCGAAATCGTGCGACCCCTGATCGGCATGGGCGGAGACAAGCTCTTGCCCGCGACCGTCGGCCTCAAGCACGACAGCAGGGAAGGAAAGATCCTCGGTAAGCGCCGCTCCGAGAAATTCCGCGAAAAGTATCTCCACGGCCTGCGCGCTCTTCCCGGCTCCCGCCGGCTGGTCGAGCGCGTCCGCGCCGACGGTCTCAAGCCGGTGGTGGCAACCTCGGCGAAAGACGAAGAGCTGAAGGGGTTGCTCGAGGCAGCCAAAGTAGCCGATCTGATGGAGGAGAAAGCGACGGCGTCCGACGCCAAGCGATCGAAGCCGGATCCGGATATCGTTCTGGCCGCGATCGAGCAGTCGGGCCTGGCCGCCGGGGAGCTTGTCATGATCGGTGACACGCCGTATGACGTCGAGGCGGCAACGAGGGCGGGTATCCCGATCATCGGCTTCCGGTCCGGTGGCTGGAAGGATGCCGACCTCGCCGGAGCGACTGAGATCTACGACGGTCCGGCGCATTTGCTGTCGAGCTATTCGTCGTCGTGGTTGGGAAGGAAAGGCATCGGGGCGGATAGCGGGAAGGCGCCCGAGGCCCGGAGGTAGATTATTCGGGAACCTCACCCCTCCACCGTGCCGACTCCGTTTGAGCGCCTTTACGAGCATCTCTATTGGGCCGACCGCAAAGTCCTCGAAAGTCTTCGGGGCGCGCGGAATCTCCCGCCTACAGCAATGGCGCTGTACGCGCACGTGCTCGGAGCCGAGCACGTGTGGCTGACGCGGATTCACGGGGAGCCGGCGACGGTGGCGGTCTGGCCCTCCCTTACGCTCGACGAGTGCGAGGACCTCGCCGCCGCCAACCGCGAATCATTCCGGAAGCTCGTGCAGACGCTGACCCCGGTTTCGCTCGCGAAGGAGATCGCGTACAGGAACAGCGCGGGCGCGAGCTTTGTCTCGACGCTGGAAGACATCCTCAGTCACGTCGCGCTGCATGGCTCGTATCATCGGGGGCAAGTAGCCGCCTCACTCCGGTCGGTGGGTGAGGTCCCGACTCCCACCGATTTCATCGTGTTCGCCCGCGGAGCTCCGGCGGCAACCCGAACTCCCTCCTGACAGGGAGGACGAGTGCGCTCCTTATGGAATGAGGCGGACCGCCGCGACCTTCTCGGCAGGTTCGACAAGCTAAGGCCTGACAGCAGGGCCGAGTGGGGAAGCATGACCGCAGGGCAGATGCTGACGCACATCGGGGACGCGATGCGAATGGCGATCGGCGCGGTGAAAGTTGAGGCCAGGAATACTCCACTGCGATTCACTCCGATCAAGCAGCTCGTCATCTACGCGTTGCCTTCGGCACCGAGGAATCTTCCCACCGCGCCTGAGCTCAGGAAAACGCAGCCCGGAGTCTGGACCGAGGATTTGCGGGATGTGAAGGAGCTGGTGAGACGAGCGGTGCTCAGGTACGACCAGCCGGCCGCGAAATGGCCTGACCATCCGGCGTTCGGTAAGCTGTCGTCGCGGGCGTGGGGTGTACTCAGCTACAAGCACCTCGATCACCATCTCAGACAGTTCGGTGTATGACATCATAATTCGGCTCGGGCGTCAAAATCTTGGCTCTCAACGCCTTAGTTTGAGCAACTTTGTGACGTCAAGCCCAGCCGTAGGCATATGATTTGCTTTTCCAGGGGAGCGGCAAGGCGATAATGGGCGCTTGCCCGTCTCAGCGGTGTTCTGGAGGAGTAGCGTGAAGTCGGAAGAACTGGAAGTAAAGGCGAGCGTCGCTCCAACGATGCCAATCGAAGCGAACGGCAACGATCTCCTGGTGCTCTCGGGATTCGCGCAGCCGGATCTGGGCTCGGGCTCGTCGATGCCGATTGGGGGCGATGCCCTCAGAGTTCTTCCGGTGTTCAGAGAGCCATTGGTGAAGGAGCCACTTCTCGCTCCGCCCTCGCTCGTTATCGCTCCCGGCCGGGATGCACGATACAAACCGCCGCCGGAGCTGACCTCCGCTCTCCTCGACGGCATAGTCGAGCGCAACGCTCTGGCGGGCACGAAGATGACGACCCTGGTTCTGGTCGCGCATCCGGACGATGAGGCAATCGGTGTTGGCGGGCTGCTCGCGGGTATTCCTGACGCCGTGGTCGCGCACGTCACTGACGGCGCGCCGCGCGACGATCAGTACGCGCAGAGCAAGGGATTCGAAACCCGCGACGCATACGCGCGCGCCCGCCGGCGCGAGGTAGTCAACGCCCTCGGCCACGCCGGAATAACACCGGAGCGCTGCCGCGGACTCGGCTACGTGGATGGCGAGGCCAGCAAGCAGCTGGTGGAGCTCGTGTTCGACGTCGCCGATCTGCTCGACGAAGTTCGCCCTGACGTCGTCTTCACCCACCCCTACGAGGGCGGGCACTCGGATCACGACGCCACCGCGTTCGCCGTGCACCTCGCGTCCGGAATTCTCCGCCGCGACAACGCTCCGACGCCGCTGGTGCTCGAGCTCACGTCGTATCACAACTTCAGTGGACAGCGCCGCGTGTTCGATTTCCTTCCTTTTCTCGGAGCCGACTCGCGCACCATCGAGCTGAGCGAGACGGAGAAGGCCCTGAAGCGGCGGATGTACGACGAGTTTGCTTCGCAGAAGGATTGTCTGACCCGGTTTCCGATCTCCATCGAGCGATTCCGCTCCGCGCCGCGCTACCTGTTCACGGTAGCGCCGCACGAAGGCACGCTCGACTACGAGCGCTACTGCACCGTGATCACCGGCGCCGAGTGGAGAAGCAACGCCGGAAAAGCGCTCGAGGCGCTTCGCACGCGGAGCCGCCGATTCGTCCAGTCGCCGGGATTGGGTTATTCCGAGAGGCTCTTAGCGGGATAGCAGATTTGCCTGCCGTGGGGTGGCCGGGTACTATGTGACTCTCCCCAATCCACCGCATGAGCCTGCTTTTTTCCTACCTGCGCAACTACCGGCCGCTGATTCTCCTGGCGCTGGTGCTGGCCGCGACGAACCAGGTGTTCTCGCTGCTCGATCCGCTGATCTTCCGCCACGTAATCGACGATTACGCCACGCGGTTCCGCGACTACACAACCAGGCAGTTCATCACCGGTGCGGGGACGCTGCTCCTCATGGCGATGGGCGTCGCCTTCGTATCCCGCGTCGCCAAGAATTTCCAGGACTACTTCGTCAACGTCATCACCCAGAGGCTGGGTGCCGAGATGTACTCGGACGGAATCCGCCATTCGCTCGAGTTGCCGTACTCGGTCTTCGAGGACCAGCGGAGCGGTGAGACGCTGGGCAAGCTGCAAAAGGTTCGCTCCGACGTCGAGCGCTTCATCGCGCTCTCGATCAATCTGATCTTCACGACGCTGGTCGGCGTCGTGTTCGTGGTGATCTATTCGTTCACCGTGCACTGGATCATCGTCCCCGCTTTTCTGGCGACAGTCCCGGTGCTCGGCGTGCTGAGCTGGGTGCTGAGCGGGCGCATCAAGACCATCCAGAAGGTGATCGTCGCGGAAACGACCGCGCTGGCAGGGTCGACGACGGAATCGCTTCGCAACATCGAGCTGGTGAAGAGCCTCGGCCTCGCAGATCAGGAAGTTGTTCGCCTCAATGCGGTGACACAGAAGATCCTGAAGCTCGAGCTGAAGAAAGTGAAGTACATCCGGAGCCTGAGCTTCATTCAGGGCACCGCGGTCAATCTTCTGCGCACCTGCATCCTGTTCCTGATGCTCTACCTGATCTTCACCCAGAAGATCACAGTAGGCCAGTTCTTCTCGCTGCTGTTCTACTCGTTCTTCATCTTCGGCCCGATGCAGGAGCTGGGGAACATCATCAACGTCTATCGGGAGACCGAGGTCTCGCTGGCGAACTTCAGGAAGATTCTCGAGATGGCGAAGGACCCGAAGCCGGCCAACCCCGTTCCACTCGCCGATCTCGAGGAGCTCGAGTTCGAAGACGTGGGATTCACGCATCAGACGGCGACTTCGCCGGCACTTGGTGGAATCTCGTTCACGGTGAAGAGCGGCGAGACGATCGCCTTCGTCGGTCCCTCGGGTGCCGGGAAGACGACACTGGTGAAGCTGCTGGTCGGACTTTATCCGCCGAAGACCGGGCGAATCCTGTACAACGGAGTGTCCAGCGATGCCGTCGATCTCGACGCGCTGCGCGTGCGCATTGGCCTGGTGACGCAGGACGCGCAGCTCTTTTCCGGGACGATCAGGGAGAACCTCCTGTTCGTAAACCCGCGCGCCACCGATGAGCAATGTCTGGATGTGCTTCACAAGGCGGCGGCGCACACGCTGCTCGCGCGCGCCGACAAGGGGCTCGACACGGTGATCGGGGAAGGTGGGGTGAAGGTGTCGGGCGGAGAGAAGCAGCGCCTCGCGATAGCGCGCGCGCTGCTCAGGGATCCTCACCTGCTCGTATTCGACGAGGCGACATCGTCGCTCGATTCACTGACCGAGGAAGAGATCTCACGGACGATGCGCGATGTCGCCAACTCGCGCGAGGTGATAACCATTCTGATCGCGCATCGGTTGTCGACGGTGATGCACGCGGATCGCATCTACGTGCTCGAGCGCGGGAAGATCGTAGAGGCGGGACAGCACGAAGACCTGCTTCAGCGCACGGGGTTGTACTATGCAATGTGGCGCCAACAGGTCGGCGAGAGGCGAACCGCGCCGCAGCTGCCGGCGGGCAAGGTTCCGCAGCTCGCTCCGGCCTGACCGCTTTTCCACCACTTCCGGATCAATCGCTTATGGCTGACGACGCGGGCAAGCTCAAGAAAGGAAACTTCATCGATTCCCTCGAATCCATTCGCGCGGAAGCGGAGCGGCTCATGAAGCGCACCGACCTGCCACCGGAGGTCAAGGCGGGACTGGAACGGATCGCTGGTTACGCGCGCGGAAAGTTCGATCTCGGCGGTGACATCGAGTAACGTGGAGCCGAAGCAAGAATCTTCGCGGCAGGTCCCGCGGGTGAGCATTGAACCGGATGCTCCTATCACTGATGTACAGGCCGTGGAAGCCGGGCTAAGGGATTACAACACATCGGTCATCGGCCCAGCCCATCAGCGTCCAGTCCGCGTCTTCCTGCGCGATGCGAACGGTGAGATCGTTGGCGGGCTGCTCGGCGAGATTCGCTGGCGCTGGCTCTATGTCGCGAAGCTCTGGGTTTCGGAATCGCTACGCGGCAAAGGATACGGATCCCAGCTGATCGCAGGGGCAGAGTCCCACGCCCGGACCGAAGGATGTATCGGCATCTACCTGGATACGTTCGAGTACCAGGCCCGGCCGTTCTACGAGAAGCTCGGTTTCGAGCTGTTCGGCACGCTCGAGGGATATCCGCCGGGATACCGGCAGTTTCATCTCGCCAAGCGGCTCTCGTGAGCGTCTTCGGATGAACGCCTCCGGATATAGTCGGCGCGGAGTAGGAGGAGGGCCTGCAACGCGAGTACGCTCACTCGGGCGGAGCCCCTAACTGCGCTCCCTCGCTCCGCTCGGTCGCGGGTCTCCTGGTCGCTCGCTGAAACTCGCTTATGCAGACCCTCCCCCTACTCCCTCAAGATTCAGCGCAGAAGACCGCTGTTCTGTAACGCTGTGCGCGTAGCGCGCCGAGCGTAGCTCGGCATCCCCGCGTGACTGACTAAGCGGGCGAAAGTCGGGGATGCAGCGCGATGCGCTGCCGCGATTGCGACATTTGTTGGGG
>JBGTEZ010000405.1:0-3382 GCA_041747535.1 Gemmatimonadaceae bacterium | reverse complement strand
ATGAGAGGAATCCAGACCTACCTGAACTTCGACGGAAAAACCCGCGAGGCGATGACTTTCTACCAGAAATGCCTTGGCGGCGAGCTCTCCATTCGGTCGTTCAGGGAAACCGGCGTCGAAACGCCGAAGGGCGCCGAGGATCGGACCGTCCACGCGCGATTGCAGAAAGGGACGGCGGTGCTGATGGCGTCCGACACCCTCCCCGGAATGCCGTACACGCAGGGAACCAACTTCTCCATCAACATCGATTGCGAGAGTGCTGCCGAGATCGAGAAGTTGTTCAAGGCGTTCAGCGAAGGCAGCCAAGTCACGATGCCGCTCCAGGACACGTTCTGGGGAGCGCGCTTCGGAATGATCACCGACAGGTTCGGCGTCAGCTGGATGTTCAATCACGAGCTGCCGAAAAATTCCTGAATGCCCAGGGCTGCGCCGGCGCTTCGCAACCGGGAGATTGCGTGGCGCCGCCTCGCCAATCAGCACTTGCTCGCCCCGCTCGCGACTCCGCTCGACGTCGTGCGAAGCCTCGGCGCCGTTCAATCTCAGGACTATGCGGGTGGAAAGTGGGGAATCGGCCAGCGAACACGCGGAGCCACGGACGCCGACGTCGAGCGCGCACTCACGGATGGATCGATCGTGCGAACACATGTGCTCCGTCCTACCTGGCATTTCGTTGCGGCCGAGGACATTCGGTGGATGCTGATGCTCACGGGACCGCGCGTCCGCGGAGTCATGGCTTCCTACGACAGGAAGCTCGAGCTCGACGACAAGGTTTTCTTGCGCAGTGCGAGCGCAATCGAGCGGGCGCTTTCCGGCGACAAGCACCTTACGCGGCTCGAGCTGCGCGCGGTGCTCGAGCGCTCGCGGATCGGGCCGGTCAGGACGCAGCGGCTCGGCCACCTGATGATGCGGGCCGAGCTGGACGGGCTCGTGTGCAGCGGAGTGCGGCGCGGAAAGCAGTCCACCTACGCGCTGCTGGAAGAGCGGTTGCCCAAAGGGCGGACGATGGACCGTGACGAAGCGCTGGCGGAGCTGGCATCGAGATATTTCCCGACCCGTGGCCCGGCGACGGTGCACGACTTCGCCTGGTGGTCCGGCCTCACGGTCGGTGACGCGAGGAAAGGAGTGGAAGCGGTTCAGTCGCGCCTCGAGCACCAGGTGGGTGATGGGAAAACGTACTGGTTCGCAGGCTCTCCTCCGCCAGCGAAAACCGCAACGAACGCGGCTCACATGCTTCCCAACTACGACGAGTACTTCATCGGACTGAAGGATCGCAGTGCTATCGGAGAGCTCGTGAGGGAGCGCGTAGTCGGACTACCGGGCGATACGTTTTTCGCGAATGTGGTTATCGCCGGAGGCCAGCTGGTGGGCGGATGGACACGCACGGTCACCGCGCGTCATGTAGAGTTCGATGTGCGTCTCGCCACGCCGCTAAGCGGCGCTCAGGCTCGCGCGCTCAAATCGCAGGCAAAACGGTATGGCGAATTCCTGCAGCTGCCGGCAAAGCTCGAGGTCAGTCGTTTGAGCGATTAGCGAGGAGCATTCAGCGGGTGGCGGGCAGCCTGGTTTTTGGTCGTACAGTCGCGGCGCTCTTTTTTCCGCCGGAATCTCCCGCCATCCCGAACATCAGTATCTCCGTTGCCATTGTGACCTGGTCCTCGAGCTCGTCGGTCAGAGCTGGCTTCCGGCGAGCGAACGGTGCCAGACCATCGAGGACCAGCGTCACCAGTCCGTGCATCGTGGACCACGCGGTGAGCGCGATCGCCATTGGGTCCCCGGAGCGGACCAACCCGAGCTGCTGCAGTCCGACGATTCCATCGACCAGCAGCTGATACACTGACGAAGACTGCTTCTCGAGCTCCGGAAAGCGGCTGTGCCCCGCGGTCTCCGCGCCGAACATCACCCGGTATTCGGAGGGGTGTTTGACGCCAAATCGCACGTAGGCCCGGGCGAGGCCGCGCAATCCCTCCCTCGGACTCGTCCCCGCGCGCGCGGCTTCGATCATCACTGAGCGCAGGCGGGTGAAGCCGTCGGCGGCAACGGCGGCAAGCAGATCGGCGTGATCGGCGAAATGGCGATAGGGCGCGGCCTGGCTCACGCCTGCCTTGCGCGCGGCCGCCCGCAGAGTGAGCGCCGGCAATCCGCCCTCTCGTAACAGAGCGATCGCAGCATCTACCAGCGCCTGGCGGAGGTCGCCGTGGTGGTAGGGCTGGCGCTGACGGGGCGGCATGAAGGAAATGTATGTTGACAGCGTTAACAAAGCAAGGTATGTTAACGGTGTTTACATCCCGCGCCAACCCACACCTGGTGTCACCATGACCACCTCTGCCGCTGCTTCAAGCCGTTTTTCCGCCCTTACCGGGCGGCCCGCTCTCCTTTCCGGGCTCCTCTTCATACTCGGCAGCGTTCTCTTCCTGCTCGGGGGACGAAGCCATCCCGGGATCAATGCCAGCCTCGGATCGATGGGCAGCATTCAGTTCTACCAGGCATTCTCCGCCCACGTGCTGGCCGCGCCGCACTGGGAGGCGATTCACGATCTGATACTCATCGGCCCGGTGCTGTGGGCGCTCGCCGCATCCGGGGTACACGCGGCGCTGCCGCATGGTGGTGACCCGCTCTGGGCCGTGGCGAGAACCTCTGTCGTCCTCGGCGCTGCCGCCTGGGTCGTTGCGTTCGCTCTCGACGGCCACAACGCTCGTGCGTATGCGGATGCGATCGCCGCGGCTACGGATCCCGTAACGCTCGCCGACCGTGTCTTTCAATTCTCGATCAGCACCAGGCTGGTCGGATACTTTGGACGGCTCGGCTGGATGATGATGTCGCTTCCGTTCGCGGCGTACGGCGCGGGACTGATGCTGACCGACGGCGCGACTCCTTGGCGGAAGATCCTCGGCGCGGGGGGAGTGGTGCTTGGACTATGGATGTTGTTCGAGCTGGTTTCCGGAGCTTTCACTCCCGCCCCGTTCACCAGTCAATACTGGAGGTACACCGCTCTTGCGACCGGAGCGTGGACCGTCGCGTTTGGGGTTACGATCGGCGTTGTGCGACAGCAGAGCATCACGTCGGAGAGTGCGTAGCACGACGCAATCCACTCTCCCGCCTCTGACTACGCGTCCTGAGCTGACTGTCGTTGCGTTGTCGGTTCTTGCGTTTGCGTTTGGCATTAACTCAACAACGGACAACGCAATAACGGTCAACTCAAAACGCGAAAAGCAACTCACCGCGCTCCACAACGCCTGCCCGATCTAGCGCTCTCTTTCCCCCCCTATATATTCGGCTTCCGCACGCTCATTCCGCCCGATCTCTGCGCGGTGCCCGTCGTGCGAATAATTCCGTAACGATAGCGAGGGCCGCGATGCAGGACACCAGTGGCGCGAAGCAGGAC
>JBGTEZ010000404.1:0-11810 GCA_041747535.1 Gemmatimonadaceae bacterium | reverse complement strand
GCCGGGATCCGATAGAGCAGCCGGACCATTCCCTGCCCCGGATTCTTCATTTCCAGCATTCCGGCTCGGCGCGAGCCCATCTCCTCGATCACTATCCCGAGGAACTCTTCAGGAACGTCGATAGCCAACTCCTCATATGGCTCGAGTCTGTCGCCGTTCGGGCCCTCACGGGTGATTACGCGCGGTCGCGATACCTGAAACTCGTATCCTTCGCGTCGCATCGTCTCCATCAGGATCGTGAGATGGAGCTCGCCGCGGCCCGATACCGTCCAGGTGTCCGTGGAATCGGTATCCTCGACCCGGAGCGCGACATTCCGCTCCAGCTCTCCGTACAGACGCTCACGGAGCTGGCGCGACGTCACGAACTTTCCTTCCTTCCCCGCGAACGGCGAGTTGTTGACGAGAAAGTCCACCGAGATGGTCGGCTCTTCGACCGAGATCCCCGCCAGTCTCTCGGGGTGCTCCGTATCCGTCACCGTCAACCCGATCTCCACTCCCTCGATGCCCGCCAGCGCCACGATCTCCCCCGCGCGCGCCTCGGGGACTTCGATGCGATCCAGACCTTCGTAGGCGAACAGCTTGGTCACCCGGGACTGCTCCACCTTCTGCGACCCGTCGAGCGGCAGCAGCGTCACCGCATCTCCGACGTGGATCGTGCCGCGCTCGACCCGGCCGATCCCGAGACGACCGAGATAAGGTGAATGATCGATCGTGGATATCAGCATCTGAAACGGGCCCTGCGCATCACTCGGCGGCGGCGGGACGTGCTTGATGATCGTATCGAACAGCGGCGACAGATCGACCGGGGTGACGTCCATGTCCATGGTCGCCACTCCCTCGCGCGCCGAAGCATAGACCACGGTCGCGTCGAGCTGGGCCTCGTTGGCTTCCAGCTCGATCAACAGATCGAGTACCTCGTCGTGCACCCGCATTGGGTCGGCGCCGGGGCGGTCGATCTTGTTGATGACCACGATCGGCGTCCGGTGCAGCGCCAGCGCCTTCCGGAGGACGAACCGAGTCTGCGGCATCGGGCCGTCGAACGCATCGACGACCAGGAGCACCCCGTCCACCATGCGGAGGATGCGCTCGACCTCGCCGCCGAAGTCGGCGTGGCCCGGGGTGTCGACGATGTTGATCTTCGTCCCCTTCCACCGGATGGAGGTGTTCTTGGCGAGGATCGTGATGCCGCGCTCGCGCTCGAGCGGATTGGAATCCATGACGCGGTCCATCACGACCTGGTTCTCGCGGAAGGCGCCCGCCTGGCGCAGCATCTTGTCGACCAGCGTCGTCTTGCCGTGGTCGACGTGGGCGATGATCGCAACGTTGCGGAATTGCTGTTTTGGCATAGCCCTTAAAGCTAGCTAGGCGTGCAAGTGCCCCTCGCGCTCGTCCATCTCCTCCCGCTCGAGCTGGATGGTCACGTGCTCGATGCCGAAAAGGCGCATCGCGTCGTGGATGTGCTCCAGGACGTGCTGGTGCTGGCCTGGCTCGCGGACGATGCAGTGGGCGCTCATTGCCACGACGGCCGGCGTCACCGACCAGACGTGGAGATCGTGCACCGATTCTATCCCCGGGATGGCCTCGAGCTGGCCGCGGACAGCCGGCAGAGGAATATGGGCCGGGGTAGACTCCAGAAGGATGTCCACCGATTCCCGCACCAGCCGCCACGCACCACCCATGATGAGCGCCGTGGTAATCACCGATGCGACAGGGTCGGCGGCGAGCCAGCCGGTGAACTGGATCGCGATTGCCGCCGCCACGGTCCCGATGCTCGAGAGCAGATCGCCGAGAACGTGAAGATAGGCCCCGCGAGTATTGAGGTTGTGCTTCGACCCGGCGGTGAGGATCCTCGCCGCGATCAGATTGACGACGAGCCCGGCCGTCGCGACCCATAGCATCAGCCCTCCCTCGATCGGCTCCGGGGATCGAAACCGCGTCAGCGCCTCCCACAGTATCCACGCCGAGATGAGAAGCAGGGCCGCGCCATTCACGAACGCCGCGAGTATCTCCCACCGCAGATAGCCATATGTCTTCCGCGGGTTCACGGGCTGCCGGCTGAACCACGCGACGAACAACGAGAGCGCCAGCGCCGCGACGTCGGTGAGCATGTGTCCAGCGTCCGCGAGCAGCGCGATCGAGTTGGAGAGCAGCCCTCCCGCGACTTCCACGACGAACAGAACCGCGGTGAGCCCCAGAGCCCAGCGGAGCGCTCGAATGGGCGCGTCGCCGCCGTGCAGGTGGCCATGCGCATGCCCGTGGCCCTGCCCGCCGGCCGCGTGCTGGTGTCCGTGATCCGGATTGTGGTAACTTGTAGTCGTGCTTGGTCGGCTGATCGCCATAATCCTGCTCGTGCTCCTCAACGCCTTTTTCGTGGGCGCCGAGTTCGCTCTTGTGCGATCCAGACGCACTCGGCTCGAGGCCATGACGCGCAGCGGTGACCGGCTCGCCCGCTTCGCCCTCCGCGCCAATTCAAATATCTCGCGCATGCTCTCCGCGAGCCAGCTTGGGGTGACGCTGGCGAGCCTGGGCCTCGGTTGGGTGGCCGGCGCCACGCTGACCGATATCTCTTCCGCGATCGAGACCCGTTCGGTTGCCGTCGAGGTGTGGGTCGGAGTTTCGATTGGCGGAACTCTCGCCCTCGCCGCCGTCGCCTATCTGCACGTCGTCTTCGGCGAGCTGACCCCCAGGGCCCTCGCCCTCAATCATCCGGAAATCATCGCCCGCTGGCTCGCGCCGCCGCTCCTCGCGTTCGCCTGGCTGACGACGCCCTTCACCTTCCTCCTCAACCGGTCTTCGCAGCTCGTCATGCGCGGACTCGGGCAGAAGTCCACCGGCTCGGAGGAAGCCGTGCATTCGCCCGAGGAGATCAGGCTGCTCGTCGAGCAGTCACAGGAGAGCGGCCAAATGCACGCGCGTGATGCCGACCTCATCGACGCGGTCTTCGAGTTCTCGGAGAAGAATGCGCGCGAGGTGATGACACCCCGGACAGAGCTGATCGCGCTCCCGGTGGAAGCAACGCTGTCCGAGGTCCTCGAAGTCGTGCAGGAGAGCGGGCTGTCGCGGTATCCGGTATACGACGAATCCATCGACAACATCATCGGCGTCGTCCTCGCCAAGGATCTGCTGAAGCTGCTGGCGCCGCGCGCGAACACCGATGCCTTCGACCTGCCGTCGATCATGCGGCCGGTCCACGTCATTCCCGGCTCGCGCGAAGTCGAGGAGGTTCTCGCCGACTTCAAGCGGCTGAAAGAGCACATGGCGGTGGTCCTCGACGAATACGGCGGGACCGCCGGCGTCGTCACGATGGAAGATCTTCTCGAGGAGATCGTCGGCGAGATCCTCGACGAGTACGATACGCCCGAGGACGAAGAGGCGCCGCTGCACACGAAGGCGGGGGAGACGCTCGTCCCCGGAAGCACGCACATCGGCGAGCTGAACGAGCACTTCGCCCTCATCGTCCCCGATGAGGACTACCACACCATTGGCGGCTATGTCTTCGGTGTGCTCGGGCGGCTTCCCGTTGTCGGCGATCGAGTGGTCGCGGGCGGAGCCATTTTCACCGTCCGCGAGATGGAAGGCCGCCGGATCGAGTCCCTTTCCGTGGACCTTCAAACGATGGGCGACCGCCGCGCCGAGGCGCGCGAGCCGCAAACGACGCACACAGAAGCGTAGCGGCGATCATGCTCGACGCATCGGCGCGGTTCTGGCCGGCGATGTCGAGAGCGGTACCATGATCGGGAGAAGTACGAGGAAAGGGCAGCCCCAGCGTGACGTTCACCGCGCTTCCGAACGATGCGACCTTGATTGCCGTCATCCCCACGTCGTGGTAAGGCGCGATCACCGCATCGAACTCGCCGCGCATCGCGCGCACGAAAACGGTGTCGGCCGAAAACGGACCCGCGATTCCCGCGGTGCGGGCGGCGGGCGCGAGAAGCTCGATGTCCTCGCTGCCGAATCTCCCGCCATCTCCGGCGTGAGGGTTGAGAGCGCAGAGCGCGATTCGCGGCTCGTCGATCCCGAACAGGTCAATGAGCCCCGCGCGCGTAATCGCCGCCGCCTCGACGATCACGTGAGCGCTCAGCTTCTCGATCACGCGCCTGAGCGGCAGATGTGTGGTCGCCAGCACCACCCTCAGTTTTTCGGAGGCGAGCATCATCGCGACCGGGGCGCCGGTGAGCGCTCCGAGCATCTCGGTGTGTCCGGGATAATTGTAGCCGCCGGCAAACAACGCCGCCTTGTCGATCGGGGCGGTGACGATCCCCTGCACCACGCCTGCCGCCGCGAGCTCCACCGCGCGCTCGATCGCGAGGCCGCTCAGCTTTCCGGCGTAAGCCGGACCCTCTTCCCCGAGCCACCGCTCGACGGGCTCCGCAACCTCGAGCCCGTGCCCCTCCGGCCCCACCACCACGATGTCACAACGCTCGACGACCCTGGAGTCGGCGAGCGTTTTGGCGACGATCTCGGGCCCAATGCCGCGGGGGTCTCCCACGGTCATGGCGAGGCGAACCTTCACGCGCTACAACCTGAGTGACACGTAGGTCTGCTCCCTGAGCGAGTCGAGCATCTGTCTGATCGCGCGCTCTTCGGCGAGTTGCGAGCGAATGCGCTCCCGAATCTCACTGGCGACATACTCGCCAGCGGCGGTTTCCTTCACAACCTGAAGCACCGCGTACTTGGGCTGCCCGCGTGGATTCGCGAGCTGGAAGGGGGCGGTGATGTCTCCCTCCTTGGCGCCGGTGAGCGCCGCCTGATAGGAGGCGGGCAGCGAATCCTTCGCGAACGGCTGCAGCACGCCCCTCTCTTCCGTCGCGTCGTGGTGCTTGGCCGCGAGCGAATCGAACGCGACGCCACGACGCCACGCGGCGGCGACTGAATCCGCCTCGGTCTTCGCGGCGGCGACATCGGTCGAGTCGATGGCGGGGGCGAGCAGGATGTGGCGCGCCTTTACCTCGGCGGCCTGCACCCGGTCGACGCGGATGATGTGATAGCCGAACGTCGTCTCGAAGACCGGGCTGAGCTCACCCGGACGCAGCGCGAACATCATGCGCTCGAACTCCGGAACGAGGCCACTGCCGCGGCGGTTCCACCCCAGATCGCCGCCCAGCGCCTTCGTGCCGGGATCCATCGATTCGCCCTTGGCCATCTGCTCGAAATCGCCGCCCTTCCTGAGCTCGACCAGAAGAGAATCCGCCCGCGCCTTCGCGCGCGCCTTCGCCGGCGCGGAAGCGCGGGGCGGGACGATTATCTGGCGAAACGTGATCGTCGCCGGGCGCTTCTGCAGGTCGGCCCGGCTTTGCTCGAACGCCGCCGTCACTTCCGCCTCCGTCACGTGCACCGGCTTGGCCAGCTTGCGCAGCTCGCCAAAGGCTTTCTGCTGGAGATTCTGCTTCCGGAACTGCTCGACGAGCGACCGGCGGTATTCCTCGGGACTTCCCATCCCCGCGTTCCGAAGCTCGGTGCGATACTGCTCCTCCGACGGGAACTGCGCTCGAACATTTCTGATCTGGCGGTCGACGGCGGCCGCGATCTCCGACTCGCTCGCCTCTAGCTTGAGCTCCTTCGCCTTCTGCACGAGGATCTCCTCGTCCACGAGCTCGCTGAGGATATCGCGCGCGAGAGCCGCCTGCCCGGCCGAATCGGGCGGGAGCTCCAATCCCTGCGCTCTCCGCTGGTTGATCGCGGTCAGCACGTTGGTCCAGAGCAGCGGCTGGTCTCCGACGACGGCGACTACCCTGTCGACGGGAATGACGCTGCGCTGGACCGGGCTCGGCTGAGCTACGACCGGAGTCGTGCTCGGCGGGGGCACCGGAAGCGGCGCAGCTGGATCCTGGGCGAAGAGCGCGGCGGGGGCGAGCGCCGACATGAGGGCGATGCGAATCATCATCGCCCCTCCTACACCCGAAGGTGCGCGCTGTTCGATCACGGAGCTGGGGCGCTCGGAGTCGACGAAGCCGGCGGAGTCAGGGGCACCACCGTCGAAGGCTGCGCTGCCCTCGACGTCGAATCGGCCGCATTCCTGATCTTCGCCGCCTCTTCGACCGCCCTGTCGATTCCCGTCTGATTGATCGAATACTTGTACTTCTCGCGAAGCACGTTTGCGATCGGCGTCGGTACCGGGACAAAGGGAGCCTGTTCCGATACCATCCTGTCGAAGTACTCGTCGATGCGTCCGCGAGCCAGGACCTCGCGCTCGCCTTCGCTCTTGGCGGATGTGGCCAGCGTCGCCGGTGACACGCCCAGCTGGTTCCACGCCGAGGTCACCGCCGAAGCGAAGCTGCGGCGCAGGCCGTTGGTCTCCGCGGTGTCGATCTGGACTTTGGCGCTGTCTGCCTGCTTCAGGATCAGCTCGTTCTTCACGAAGTTCCGGACCAGCGAGACGATCACCGAATCAGGCGCCTGCTTGATCTGATCGAGAACGTTCGCGTTCGGCTGCAGAGTCTCGAGCCAGCCGATCAGTCGCTGCGTGGTGAGCGATCCCGCCGTCGACGTCGCCAGCACGGTCTTGTCGCGGCGATGGGCATCGGGATCGTTGCCGAGAGCGCGAACGGCGGAGACTGCTTCCTTTTTCACCTCGATCTTGCCGCTGGCCTCGAGCTTCGCGAGATAGGTGCTTTCGGCCACGGCCATGGTGCGGCCCTTGGACGCCTGGAGCAGCTGGTCCTTCACCTGATCGTAGGTCGGGCGGTGGATGATGTGATACCCGTACTGCGTCGAGATCACCGGCGAGATCTGACCGGGCCGGAGCGCGGTAAGACCGCGCTCGAACTCGGGAACCATCTGGCCCTTTGGAAAGAGGCCGAGCGATCCACCGCGGCGGGCGGAGCCCTGGTCCTGGCTGTTGGCGGTCGCGGTCGCGGCGAAGTTGCTCACGTTAACGCCGGCGCGGAGGGCGTCGATCTTTCGTTTCACCTCGGCCTTCTGCGCGTCGGTCATCCCCTGCGTCAGCAGCAGGATGTGGTCGGCGGCCAGGATCTCCCCTGACGCATACTTGCTCTGCGCGGCGGCCGGATCTTCGGTGCCCCAGCTCTTCGAGACCTGCTCATACCACTTTCTCGCCTTGAGGTTGGCGATTGCCGGCCACATCGCCTCGTCGATCGCCTTTGAGTCGGTGAGCGAATCGTGGTGGGCTGCCGCGTAACCGAGCAGCTGGTAGTCGATCCATACGCTCGCTATGGATTTGGCGATGTCTTTCCTGATGGGCGCGCGTGATTTCCCGATAAGCTGGGCGATCCGTGGGACCAGGAGCTCGGCGTCCTCGGCTGCGGCAACGCGGTCCGTGTGGGCGCTCAGCGCGTCCTTCAGTCCGGAGCATCCGGACAACAGGATGACCGCGGCAGCGGCAACTGCAAAGGCGTGAATCTTCATATTTTCCATCGTGCGGGTTAGCGTCGTCAGGTGGGGCGGAGCGTGTTGAGCGCGCGGACCAGTCCATCGAGCATCTCAGCTCCTCCAAGTCGGGTGAGCTTGAGTGAGAGCGGGTGTGCGCGTCGCACCTCCGCCTGAAACTGTACCTCGTGGAAAGCCGCCGAAATGCCTTTCATTCGGGGCACCGCGTGCTCGCGAAAAGTAATACGAGCCTCGTTCCCGCGCACCAGCACCGACTCGATATCGGAGGCACCCGCCAGGACGCGCAGTAGCGCCGCCGCGAAAAAGACGCGCGCCGGCTCCGGCATCACTCCAAAGCGGTCGCGCACCTCGGCCTGCAGCGAGCCAATCTCGGCGACGTCGGTCATGTGGGTGAGGCGGCGATAGATGTCGAGCTTCGCGTTCTGGGAAGCGATGTACTCATCGGGCAGATATGACGGGAGATCGAGCGAGATCTCGGCCGGCTGCCAGCGGGGCGCGTCGTCACCGCGCAGGACCCGCCGCACCGTTTCGTCGAGCATACGCAGATACATGTCGAACCCGACGGCGTGGACGAATCCCGACTGCTCGGGACCGAGGAGATTTCCCGCACCCCTCAGCTCCAGGTCCTTGAGCGCGATCTGATACCCGGCGCCGAGCTGTGTGTGGTGCTCGAGAATCGTGAGCCGCCGGTTGGCATCTTCATCGATCGATTCGGGAACCAGGAGGTAACAGCTGGCGCGCCGGTGCGACCTGCCCACTCGCCCGCGGAGCTGATAGAGCTGCGCAAGGCCGAACATGTCGGCGCGGTTGACGAACATGGTGTTGGCGTTCGGCACGTCGAGCCCTGATTCGACGATCATCGTCGAAACGAGCACGTCGATGTCCCCATTCACGAAGCTGCGCATCACTTCTTCGAGCTCGCGCTCCGGCATCTGCCCGTGGCCCACGCCGATCCGCGCGCGCGGAACGATGCGGCGAACGTGGTCGGCGATGCCTTCGATCGTCTCGACCCTGTTGTGCACGAAGAACACCTGGCCGCCCCGGTCCAGCTCGCGCGAGATCCCTTCTTCGATGAGCCCATCGTCCCACGGCTCGACATATGTGAGCACGGGCGATCGGTCACGCGGAGGCGTCTGCATCAGCGTCATGTCGCGAAGCCCGGCCAGCGAGAGGTGGAGGGTGCGCGGAATCGGTGTCGCGGTGAGTGTCAGCACATCGGTGTCGAGTCGGAGTCTTTTCAGTCGCTCCTTGTGTTTGACCCCGAACCGGTGCTCTTCGTCGACGATGATCAGTCCGAGCCGGGCGAAATGCACGTCGGGGCTCAGAAGGCGGTGCGTTCCGATCACCACGTCCACCTTCCCTGCCTTGAGCTCAGCGAGAACGGCCGATTGTTCCTTCGCCGACTGGAAGCGGCTCATGGTTCGCACGTTCACCGGAAAATCAGCGAGCCGGTCACCGAAGGTTCGCGCGTGCTGCTCGGCCAGGATCGTCGTCGGGACGAGCACCACCACCTGCCGCTCCGATTGAACCGCCTTGAATGCGGCGCGCACCGCAATCTCGGTCTTGCCGTATCCGACATCGCCCACCAACAGCCTGTCCATCGGCTGCGGGCGCTCCATGTCGGATTTGACATCGGTCGTCGCGGTGCGCTGGTCTGGCGTATCCTCGAACAGGAACGACGACTCCAGCTGGCGCTGCCATACCGTGTCGGCGAGGTGCGGCGTCCGGGTCGCGACCTTCCGCCGGGCGTAGAGGTCGAGCAGCTCGACGGTCATCTCCTGAATCGCGGCGCGGGTCCTGTCACGCTGCGAGGCCCAGCGCTTCCCGCCGAGAGCGTGCAGGCGCGGTGGAGGAGCGTCGGCGGTCAGGTCCGCTGCCGACCGGTAGCGCTCGAGCTGATCGACGCGATAAAGGGGGACGTTGAGCCGGTCGCCGCCCTCGTATTCGATGACCGCGACCTCAACCGTGCTCTCGCGGACGAACATCTTCTCCATTCCGCGGTAAATGCCGACGCCATGCTCGAGGTGCACGACGTAGTCTCCGGGCTTGAGCGCCGTCAGGCTCTCGAGCGCGGTTCCTGTTGCGTAACGCCGCGAGCGCCTGAAGCGCCGTTCGCGGCGGAAAATCTCGTGATCGGTAAGAACCCTCAGTCCGCGGAAGCCATCCCCCCGCGGCGGGATGAGAAAACCGCCGTCAAGAACGCCGATCGCAAGACTGGCCGGAGACACACGGTCATCGTTGAGCAGCTCATCGAGCCGTTCCGCCTGGCCGGAGTTGTCGCAGAGAATGGTGGTGGGGATTCCGTCGGAGACGACGAGCTTGAGCAGCTTGATGTCGCGGTGAATCGGCTCGGGATCGAGGAACGGAAAGACGATCTCGGCACCTTCTCCGGAAAGGTCCAGAATTCCAAACGATCGGATCGAGGCGAGCGCTGTCTCGGGCGAGTCGAAGAGCTCTTCGCGGCTCGGCGTGTCTTCGCCTCGACGCCGGGCGAGATCGATGTGGTGCTCGGCCTCGGCCCAGGTCCGGTCGATCTCCGGCTTGAGGTGTGTTCCGCGAGGAATGACGAGTAGCGTGTCGGCCGGGAAGAGAGCGCGGATCGAGGAGCGCTCGGGCTGGTCGTCGCCGGCAGAGATCTGTCCATCGACGGGGAGAACGAGCGCGACCTCGGTACCGCGGGTCGAGCGCTGCGTCAGCAGGTCGAAGTGACGCAGCTCCGAAACATCGTCGCCCCAGAACTCGAGCCGCACCGGCTCGGCCATTCCGAAGCTGTAGATGTCGAAGATCCCGCCGCGCACGCTGAATTGCGCCACGTCCTCGACCATCGGCACGCGCTCGAATCCGATGCGCTCGAGGTGCGATGCCAGATCTTCCGGCCTCCGCCTGTCGCCCTTCCGCAGCTCGAGCCTCGAAGCCGCCAGAGCGCGCGGCAGCTGCGTCCGCTCGAGAAGGGCCCGGCTCGTGGTAATCACTACCCTGAGATCGCCGCGCCCGATCCGCTCGAGCGTCTCCACTCTCTCGCCGGCGATCTCGGCGTGTGCCTCTGCCTCGCCGAAGCTTTCGCGCGGAGGGTAGAACGCGACCTGTTCCGGCTCGGTGAGCGAGGTGAGATCGGCCAGCCACCGCTCAGCTCCCGCAACATCATCGCTGACCAGCACGTAGAACCTTTGTGGGGCCAGACGGGCGAGCGACGCCAGAATCACTGCGTCGCTGGAACCACAGAGACCACCGACCCGGCGACGCGTGCCCGGTGGCGGCAGTCGGACGAGGAGTTCTTTCAGCTCGCCCAGAGATTCCGTGGCGGCGAGCAGTTGTGGGAGCGGCATGGCGCAAGGTAAAGGGCAACGGAACCCACAGGTAGCCGCCGGGTAGCGACGGAGGCACGCGTTCGGGGTTGACTTTTCGGTGCACCGGGCGAAGTTGAAATCAGACCCTGGGGAGGCGTAAAAATGAGAGCGACGAGAGCGGGTTTGGCGCTTGGCTCCGCGATGGTTTCCTGCGTGTTGCTGGCAGGCGTGGCCGATGCGCAAAGCGGTAGCCGGAAAGCCCCGCGAATCAATCTGAACACAGCGCTGGGCGGATCGGTGGCGACTAATTACATCGAGCCACGGGTGACACTGTCGGAAGACGCATACGTCTTCGTGATCTCAGTGGACGTCGATCGCAACATTCAGGTTCTTCACCCGACCGACATCGATCTCTCGGTGAAGATGGCCGCAAAAAGACAGCTGCACCTTCCGAGGTTCTTCGCCGGCTACGGTGATGGCAACCGCTTCGCCGGGAGGAGTGGACGCTACGCGTCTTACGGCCCCTACGGATCCGGCTACTCCGACACCCGCGGGACGCTGATTGCTCTCGCCTCCCGCAGGCCTTTCAGTCTGGCGGCCATCATGATCGGTGGTGGCTGGGACCAGATTGCCCTCAGGCGAATGGTCGACGATCGCGAGCCCTACGCCGCCGCATCGATGCTGGCGGAATATCTCGGCGCGCCGGGCGAGCCGATCGGTCGTGACGTCCATCGCTTTGCGGGTGGGAGTTATCAGCGATTCTACGCGAGCTCCGCCTACGACTGCTACCCTGTGTATGGCTCCATGGAGTATGGCATTGGCGCGAGTGGGATCGGCCTGTACCGCGCAATCGCGCTCCGACAGGCCGGTTATCAGATCTACTTCCTCGGGGTGGACGGATGTGGCCAGCCGCGTTACGCGGTCTCCGGAGCTCCGCTGGCGGTGAGTCCCGAAGGGAACCCGCCCGCCGTGGGAGCGTTCCCCGCTCGACGGCTGCCTTCCACCGCTCCCCGGAATCCGACCAGGGAACAGAGTGCCTCCGGCCAGGTCGTCGGCTCGCGTCCCAATCATGGTGGTTACACGGACGGTGACGACGCGCCCTCGCAGCCGACTCGCGTTACCCGTCCCCGCCCCGTGGCCGAGAGATTTCATCCTCGGCCCGCAGGGGGAACGGTG
>JBGTEZ010000403.1:0-8826 GCA_041747535.1 Gemmatimonadaceae bacterium | reverse complement strand
TGGCCCGCCGCCGGCCTCGCCGGTTCAAGCTCCGCCAATCAGGCGATGACCGACAACAGACGCGATCTACCCAGCGTCAACACGCTGCTCGAATCGGCGGCCGTGCGGGCGTTGCTGGAATTGCACCCCCGACGGGCGGTCGTCGACGCGGTGAGAGACGCGGTCGATGAAGCGCGGCGCGCGCAGGCGCGCGCGCTGACACCGAGCGAATGGACCGATCGGATCAACTCCGCTCTCACGCGCGATGCGACACCATCGCTCCGGCGTGTCTTCAACGCCACCGGCATCGTGCTGCACACGAATCTCGGCCGCGCCCCTCTCGCGGACGCGGCGCTCGACGCCGTGCGCGAAGTGAGCTCAGGATCTTCAAACCTCGAGTACGACATCGAGACTGGTAAGCGAGGCTCCCGCTATACGCATTGCGTCGATCTCCTCCAGCGGCTCACGGGCGCGGAAGACGCGCTCGTCGTCAACAATTGCGCGGCGGCGCTCGTGCTTTCCCTGTCGGCGCTGGCGAAAAAGCGCGAAGTGCTCGTTTCCCGCGGTGAGCTCGTGGAAATCGGCGGCAGCTTTCGCATTCCCGACATCATGTCGAGCGCGGGCGTCAAGCTCGTTGAAGTCGGGACGACCAATCGAACCCACGACGACGACTACCGCCGTGCCATCACGCCGAAGACGGGCGCGATCGTCAAGATCCACCGCAGCAATTTTTCCATCGAAGGATTCACCAGCGAAGTGTCGGTCGAGCGCCTCGCGTTCATTGCTGGTGAGCACGGGCTCCCGGTCATCCACGATATCGGCAGCGGCTTGCTCATTCCCCTCGACGACTACGGCCTTCACGGCGAGCCGACAGCGGCAGCCGCCGTCGGGGCGGGAGCGACACTCGTTCTCATGAGCGGTGACAAGTTGCTCGGCGGACCGCAGGCGGGAATCATCCTCGGAGCACGCGACGCGGTAGGCAAGCTCGCGCGCAATCCACTGGCGAGGGCGATGCGCGTTGACAAGCTGACGCTGTCCGCGCTCGAGGCCACGCTCAGGATCTATCTGGACCCCGAGCGCGCGCTCGCGGAGATCCCGGTGCTGGCGATGCTGACGGCCCCGGTCGAGGTGATCACGAGCCGCGCCAAGGCCTTCGCGACATCACTGCGGGAAGCTGGGATCGAATCAGTCGTGGTTCCTACCCGCTCGAGCCCAGGGGGAGGCGCGTTCCCGACGTCGGAAATTCCATCCTGCGCGGTTGCCCTCGGCGGCCGCGACGACGCTGCCCTGCTGGAGGAACGGCTTCGACTCGCGGCGATTCCGGTCATCGGCCGGATGTCGGAGGGACGGCTGCTCCTCGACCTGCGGAGCGTCGTGCCGCGCGATGACGCACAGCTTGCCCGTGCGGTCGCCGAGGCGTTGCGTTGAAGGATTCGCCCGCCGCCGTTTTTCTCGACCGTGACGGCACGATCATCGAGGACGTGCATTTCATCAAGTCGCCCCGACAGGTGAAGCTGATCGCGGGAGCGGCCGAAGCGATTGCCAAAATCAACGCCGCCGGCGCGCGCGTGATCGTCGTCACCAACCAGTCCGGGATCGCCCGCGGATTGTCGTCCGTCCAGGACTACGAATCCGTTCGCGCTCACTACGAAGCCCTGCTGAACAAGAGCGGCGCGCGCATCGACGCCAGCTATTACTGCCCGCACCATCCCGAGGTGGATGGACCGTGCAAGTGCAGAAAGCCCGGCGCGCAGCTATTCGAGCAGGCCATGCAGGATTTCTCGCTCGAGCCCGGGCGCGTCGCCTACATCGGCGACCGGTGGCGCGACGTCGCCGCCGCAAAGAGACTCGGCGGCCGCGGATTCCTCGTGCCTTCGGGAATGACCACGAAGGACGATCACCAGCGGGCCAAGAAGGACGGCGTGCGCACGGTGGCGACAATTGGCGCCGCGGTCGACGCGTTGTTCGGTCTTACGACCGCCAGGCGCGCTGAGTAGAATCGCGGCATGCCTTCGAGACTCGCCGTGCTCGCTTCCGGGCGCGGATCCAATCTTCAGGCGATCATCGACCACTTCCATGACCTCGGACGCGAAGCGACGGCGAGGATCGTATTGGTCGCATCGAACCGCGCCGACGCCCCCGCGCTACTGAGGGCGGCGACGGCATCGATCGACATCGCAAGTTTCAATGCCGCGGACGACGGTGAGGAGCTGCTATCCCTTCTCCGCAAATTCAGAATCGACCTCGTGATTCTGGCCGGATATCTCAAGCGCATCCCGCCGAGCGTTACCGCGGCTTTTTCAGGTCGCATGCTCAACGTCCACCCCGCGCTCCTTCCTGCTTTCGGGGGAGAGGGGATGTACGGCGCGCGAGTGCACGAAGCGGTGCTGGCCGCCGGCGCGACCGAGACCGGAGTTACCGTCCACCTGGTCGACGATGACTATGACCGCGGACCAATCGTCGCGCAGTGGATCGTTCCGGTTCTGCCCGGCGACGACGCTGACTCGCTCGCCGCGAGGGTGCTCAAGGTCGAGCACATCGTGTTTCCGCGCGCGGTCGAGATGGTGGCCGCCCTTCACCAGCACGGATTCGTGCTTTCTTCCTGATGCCAACGGCACTTCTCTCGGTTTCCGACAAGACAGGCCTCGTGGATTTCGCGCGAAGCCTCATTGGTCTCGGCTGGAGTCTGATATCGACGGGTGGAACCGCCAAGGCGTTGCGGGCCGCCGGGCTCCAGGTCCGGGACGTCAGCGATGTCACCCAGTTTCCGGAGATGCTGGAAGGACGCGTCAAGACACTCCACCCCGCCATACACGCCGGACTCCTGGCGCGCCGCGATGTTCCCGAACACCTACGCGCGCTCGAGGAGCAAGGAATTGCACCAATCGATCTGGTGGCCGTAAACCTCTATCCATTCGAGGAGACGGCGGCACGGGCGGGAGAGAAGAGCGAGGCCATCATCGAGCAGATAGACATCGGCGGTCCATCGATGCTTCGCTCGGCGGCAAAGAACTTCGCCGCGGTCACGGTCGTCGTGGATCCAGCAGACTACGGACGGGTTCTCGCATCACTCGAGGCAAAGGACGACGATCTCGACCTGCGCCGTCTTCTGGCGGAGAAAGTGTTTGCGCGAGCCGCGGCCTACGATGCGGCGATCGCGTACTGGTTCGGGTGCGAGCGGGAGGAGACGTTCCCCGACCGCCTGACCATATCGCTTGAGCGGTCGGCGACGCTGCGGTACGGCGAGAATCCGGGTCAGCGCGCCGCGTTTTACGTCGAGCGACCGGGCGAAGGGATTGGCGCGCTCGTCCAGAAGGGTGGCAAGGAGCTGTCGTTCAACAATCTGCTCGACCTCGAGGGAGCGTTGTTCGCATCGGATCCGTTCGCCGCCGAAACTTGTTGCGCGATAGTCAAGCACACGACTCCGTGCGGGCTCGCCACCGCCGCAACAGCGCTCGAGGCCTACCGGAAAGCTCTCGCCTGCGACCCTGTTTCAGCCTTTGGGTCGGTGATCTCGTTCACGGTGGCGGTGGATGACGAGACTGCGGAGGCGGTGTCGAGTCTATTCGTAGAGTGCGTGGTTGCGCCCGAATTCAGCGACGGCGCGATCGAGGTCCTGGGCCGGAAGAAAAATCTCCGCGTGCTCGAAGGCCGCGCCCAGTGGCGCGACCACGCGCTCGATTACAAGCGCGTACGGGGAGGACTGCTGGCCCAGGAGCGCGCGGCGCGCGATGCAGCGGGTGGCGTGGGCGAATGGAAAACCATGACGCGGCGTCAGCCAACGGCGATCGAGCTGAGCGACCTCGAGTTTGCGTGGCGGGCGGTCGGCAGCGTCAAGTCCAACGCGATAGTGCTGGCGCGCGACGGCGCGACGATCGGCATCGGCGCGGGCCAGATGTCGCGCGTGGACGCCGCATTTCTCTCGGTGCACAAGGCGCGCATCGCCGGTCACGACACGCGGGGGTCCGTAATGGGCTCCGACGCGTTCTTTCCGTTCCGCGATGGCGTCGAGCAGGCGGCGGAAGCCGGTGTGTGCGCGATCGTCCAGCCCGGAGGCTCAGTCCGTGACGAAGAAGTGGTGAAAGCGGCGGATGAGCACAACATCGCGATGGTGTTTACCGGCAAGAGACAGTTTCGGCATTAGGCGGGTACTCGTATCTTGAGCGTTGGAGGGTTGGCAGAATGGCTATTGCACCAGTCTTGAAAACTGGCGCCCGCAAGGGCTTGGGGGTTCGAGTCCCTCACCCTCCGCCTCTTGGGTGATCGCTACTTCATGGAAACGGAAAACGGCGGGGTGAGATAACTCACCCCGCCGTCCTTCTTACGAAACCTGGCAATCCGGACCGAGGTCCGGTCCCGCGATTTCCCTACTGCGCGCCGACAGCGCGAGCGACGTTGATACGACCGGCGCCGTACTGAGCACTGTTCCCGCCGAGACCAAGCTCGTCCGCCGATTTGCTGATCCGTCCCGAAATTGCCGACGGATTGCGGCCTACCTGGCCGGCGACGATGCCAGCGAGACCAGCAACGTGCGGCGAGGCCATGCTGGTACCGGATATGATCAGCGAGAAGCTGCTTGCCGCGCCGGTCGCCGGGTTATAGGTCCGTTGCCGACAGACAAGAAACGGAGTCACGATCGTGAATCCCGAGCATACGGCCCGCACACCAACGGCATTCCCGCCCGGCGCCGCAACGGTGATCGCAGAGCGACCGTAGTTGCTGTACCGTGCGAGGGCATCGACATTGACCGGTGCCACGTCAGTGCCGCCGGTCGGTCCAGTGGCTGAAACACAGATCACGTGCGGTGAGCTGCAATAGGCTTTGTACGAGTTGCCGTCGTTGTTCAGGTTGATACCGATGCCGGTCACCGGGTCGCCATTCCCGGCCGAGACGACAACGGTCATTCCAGCTTTGTGAGCGTAGTTGAAGACCGAGTTGATGGTCGCGATGAACGACGGACCGAAGCCGCCACGCGCACTGGCGT
Source organism: Gemmatimonadaceae bacterium (assembly GCA_041747535.1). Lineage (GTDB taxonomy): Bacteria > Gemmatimonadota > Gemmatimonadetes > Gemmatimonadales > Gemmatimonadaceae > UBA4720. Next base: position 3,863 of record JBGTEZ010000403.1, on the reverse strand, counting down.
CGCGACGATTGAACGTGCCGCCCAGGCTCATGTTGATCACATCGAGCCCGTTGTCGGCGGCATAAAGGATCGCGCCCAGCACCGCACTGGTGGGGCAGGAGCCGTTGAAATTCGGCGCGGAACCGGGTGCGCAAACCTTCAAGCCAACGAGGCTGACCATGGAGGCCACGCCGGCATTAAAGATTGCATTGCTCGATGCAGTCGCGGCTACGTGGGTACCATGGTAGTGCAGATCGGCGATCTCGTGCGCGCCGGGGAAAGCAGCCTGAACGCGGGCATTTTCCGCAGCGGAGAGAAAAGACTTCGACAGCGCAAAATCGACCTTGCCGTAGAGATCCGCCGACAGATAATCGATGCCGGTGTCGAGAATGCCGATTCTTACCGTTGACACGCCGCGGTATCCGGCGGTCCACGCAGCCGGTGCACTTATCGCTCTCATGTTCCACTGTCTGAAGAATGAGACGGCGCCGGCAGGATTGCTCTGGCTCGCAACGGCCTCCTCGGCGAACTGCTCAACAGCCGCGGGCTCTTCGAGCGTGGTGTAGGCATCTGGGTCAACCGCGGCGATGGTGGAGACAGCCGCAAGCGCATCGGCCCCCGCGTCAGTGAGTCCGCTCACAGCGGCGATCCCGACTCCGGCGTGCGCGAAGATGACGTCTCCCCCGAGCGACGCTACCTTCGCGGAAAAGTTGTCCGGGATTGCATTGCCCTTGAAGCGAACCAGGAAGGTGCCACCATCGCCGTTCCCCGCCGCGACGGAAAAGGCAGGGGACTGAACCTTCAACCCGACAGGCGACGGCTGATCGGGAGAACAGGCTACGACAAATGCGCCAACGACGAACGGGAGCACGATCCGCTTCATGTTGTGTCTCCTTCGAATACAAGGGGTGGCCCGAAAGGGGGGCGGGCCGGGAGTGGTACAAATTACGGATGAGGTGGCGAGAGCAGACAATAATCTCGACACCAAATTTCGCAATAGTACGATTTTGAGGACGGGCCAAACGGAGAGCTTTACAGGCTGGCAAGAAGCCTACGACAGCGACTCAGTTTGAAGCCCGATCAATATGTTTACGTTGGGAAAATGTGTCAATCCCTGTTTTTCGCCGAGGTAATTCAAGCTCTTCCGCGCGGTTGGCCGAGCGAGCCGAGAATCCGAGCGATGCCACCATCTGCGTCCGAGACGCGTATCGGCGGTGATTCCCATCTGGTTGACATCGTGTCGAGTGGAGGAGCGCACTCAGCTGATGTACGCAGTTGAGGCCGGTTGAATGTTGCGCGCGCGCGCGCCAGCTTTGCGCGAGAAAAGGTTCGCAGCCGCACTGCCTGACAGAGCGCATGGCGGCGCAGGCCGCAACCGGAAACCGAGGACACAACGACAACCCGTGAGGCCGCGCCCACATGGCTGATTTCACCAAGGAATGGATCGAGCACCTCAAGACCCAGATCGGGAGCCGCCTCGACGTCGTCGCCGACAAGATGGAGCCGCAGACGTACGAGGAGCTCGTCACCGACCTCGCCTGGTTTACCTTCCGCTTCGCGCGGGACCCTGACACCAAGATGAGAAAGGTGTTTCGGTGAGTCTCCCGGCGCGGCGGCACTAGATTCGCCGTAGAGTCACGACAAGCTCTGCAAGTAACCGACTGGCGAGGAGTGGACGAGTGGCCAAATGCGAGGTGTGCGGGAACGACTACGACAAATCGTTCACCGTCACGATGAAGGGGAACGCCCATACTTTCGACTCGTTCGAGTGCGCTATCCACGCCCTCGCCCCCAAGTGCTCGCATTGCGGATGCAAGATCGTGGGTCACGGCGTCGAAAGCAGCGGCACTTTTTACTGCTGTGCGCATTGCGCGGCCGAGTCCGGCGTCAAAGGACTCGATGACCGCGTCTAGACAGAGGGGGGAGAACACGTGAAGTGGAAAAGCCGACGCGACGCTGACGGCAAGATTGGCGACGAGCGGGTACGCACCAAATTCGCCTGGGTGCCCATCGATGCCGATGATGGCTATACCTATTGGCTGAGTCCCGTAGTCGTCCGCGAAAAGCTCCTGCCCAAGCTCGGCCGGGGCGGATTCGAGGACTCGGAAGAAGACTGGGAAGTCGTCGAAGCGAAGCCCATCGCCGGCACCAGCAAGAAAAAGAAGAAGTAGCCGCCCCTGCCTTCCCCGCCCCGGTCCTGCAGCTAACGATCGACTTGAACGCCGACCTCGGCGAGGGAGTCACAACTTCCCGTCTCGCCGAGGATGAATCAATTCTCGCGCTTGTGTCGTCGGCCAACATTGCGTGCGGGTTCCACGCGGGAGATGCGACATCGATGCGGGAAACGGTTCGGGCTGCGAGTGCACGAGGGGTCTCGATCGGGGCGCACGTCTCGTATCCGGACATTCCCGGTTTTGGCCGGCGCGAGATCGGCATCCACTCGAGCGAGATCTCCCGGCACGTGACCGTCCAGATTCAGGCGCTTGCCGCCGTATGCGCTAGTGAGAGCGCGCGCCTGGCTCACGTGAAGCCCCACGGCGCGCTCTACAACCGCGCCGCTCGCGATCCAGCCGCTGCTCGCGCCGTTGCGCGGGGAATTCAGGGTGCCGGGCTCGAGCTAGTGCTGCTCGGGCTCGCGGGGAGCGAGATGATGCGGGCCGCCTCTAAAGCCGGATTGCCGTTTGCCAGCGAAGCGTTCGTCGACCGTGGATATACGTCGGATCTGTTGCTGGTCCCGCGCGACGAGCCTGGAGCGATGATCGATGACACCGAGCGGGCCGTAGAGCGAGCCATCACACTGGTGAAGCGGAAGACCCTGACCACAAGCGAAGGAGTCGAGCGCCCGCTCGACGCGGCTTCCCTGTGCGTGCACGGCGACAATCCGAACGCCCTCGACCTCCTTCGCGCTCTCAAATCGGGGCTCGAGCAGGCTGGAGTTCGCATCGCGCCCTTCGTCTCGTGACACGCGCTTCGCTCGAAGCCCAGCCGCTTGGAGACTCGGCGATCACGATCAGTTTCGGAACGGAGAGAAGCCCGGAGCTGCTCGCTCGCATACACGCAACCGCCGCCGTTCTCGCGCGGGCGAAAATCAATGCGGTCGAGGACGTGGTGCCCGCTTATCTCGCGCTGACAGTGTTCTACGACTGCCTCGGGCGATCGTACGCGGATTTGTCGAGCGAGCTCGTCGCACTGTGCCTGGACGCAGCCGACACTGCGGGCGAGGCGATCAAGAGTCGCGAGCACGTGATCCAGGCGAGATACGACGGCCCCGACCTTGAAAGCGTCGCTGCCGCCACCGGCCTCACCATCGAGCAGGTCATCTCACGTCACACCGCTCGCACCTATCACGTGGACGTCCTCGGCTTCGTGCCGGGATTCGCCTACATGAGCGAGCTCGACGAGGCGCTCGTACTCCCCCGGCTGGCCCAACCGCGGCCGAGAGTAGCGGCAGGAAGTATCGCGATAGCCGCGCGCCAAACCGCGGTGTATCCGCTCGATACTCCGGGCGGGTGGCACCTGATTGGAAGCACCGACACGGTGATGTTCGACCCGACGCGGAAGGAGCCGGCGCTCCTCCGCGCCGGAGACACCGTGCGATTCGAGCGGGTCAAATGATCGTCGTCGAGCGCGCGCCGCCCTATCTCACGGTTCAGGATGACGGCCGGCGACGTTCAAGAGCCGCGGGAGTGCCACGTGGTGGCGCGATGGACAGCTTCGCATTGGGAGCGGCGAACGCCACCGTCGGCAACTCCTTCAGCGCCGCCGTGCTCGAGTGGGGGCTAGGGGGCGGATCAATTCGATTCGAGAGCGAATGCACCTTCGCGCTCGCAGGCGCGTCTCCGTCGGCCACGCTCGGCGGCGACGCGGTCGCGCCACTGACCACC
>JBGTEZ010000402.1:0-6310 GCA_041747535.1 Gemmatimonadaceae bacterium | reverse complement strand
GGCGACACGTACGAGGCGATCTGCCCGCCCATCATGTACGCGAGTCCGCCGGCGAGAGCTCCGGGAAAGCTGTACCCGGTAGCTCTCAGGAAACCGAAAGTGAAGATGCCGGCGAGGAACAGGTGGATGATGAAGCCCCACGTCATCGCTATGTCCGTCGGCAGCACCAGCCGCAACAGGAACGTCGGATAGAAAATGTCCCCGTGCATCGCAGCGATGTACGGCATGCCGCCGAACAGATACGGATTCCACAGCGGAAAGCCCTCCCCCGCGCGCAGCATCGCGGCGGCGAACTCGCGGAATGCGTAGCCAGCGATGTACTGATCGCTGCGCGGATTGACGAGGAACTTTCCCACGAGCGCCGGCCACGCCAGCGAAAATGTGCAGACGAGGTAGACGAGCGACGCCCAGGCGAATGCGAACCGCGGCGCCTGTAGCGCCGCGGTTGAGTTGACGGTGGTGGTAGGCGGTGCTGTTTGTTCTCGTGGTCGCGCCATGCAGATCAATCCGGAAGAGACTTTCGCTTCGCCCCGACGGCGATGTACAACCCACTGGGCACCAGCTCCACGACGGTCAGCCACAACCGCGCGGCGATCGCAACGAGCGCCGCATCCGCTTCATTGGCGAGCCCCAGCTGGGTCATGAACGCGGCGAGGGTTATCTCGCGTACGCCGAGCCCTGCTGGCGCGATCGGCGAGATGAAGCCGAGGATGTACGCGGCAGTGTAAACTGCGATGTAAGAGCTGATTTCGCCAGGCGCCGCGCCGAGCAAACCCCGCACGAACAACTGAAATGCCAACCCGTACAGAATCCAGGATGCCGTGCTGGCCGCCGCAGCGGTCCAGATCCCCGTTGCCGGAATCGACGGAGTCGCGATCTCACGGCCGCTGAGACTGCCCGCCCACACGGCAAGCCGTGGCAGAAAGCGTGGCGCCATGAGGACACCCGCCAGTAGAAGCGTGACGGCGGCGCCGACGAGCAGCGGCTCTCCGAGGAGCTTGGCGCTGGTCACCATGACGATCGCTGTTCCGGTCACGAGACTCACCGACTGCATGATGATCGACGAGCCCGCGGCGGCGATTCCGGAGAGACCGCGATCTCGCGCCATCACACCCATCGCCGTCAGCGACCAGATGTTGCCCGGCACGTACTTGCCGAGATTCGAGAGAAACCAGATTCTCGCGGCCGGTCGGAAGCCGAGGTGGGAGTCCCAGCCGCTGAGTATGCGGCGCCAGCCCTCGATGAGGAGCGCGTATGTCGCAAGCACGAGGATCGTCGCGGGAACGATGTGCTCCCACCCGAACTGGATGTGGAGCAGTCGCGCGCCAACCTGATTCCACTGTCCCGCCAGCGCCCTGAAGGCGAAGAAGAGGACGAGTGCGGCGAACACCCATTGGGCCGCCCTGAACAGCCTACGCCGCGATACCGCCAAGAACCTGTCGGTAGATGCCGGCGTAGCGGCGGGCCGCAGACTCGGGCGCGAACGTCGAAAGCGCGTAAATGCGTCCCGCCTTGCCAAGGTCCGCTCCCCTTCCCTCGCGCGCGAGCAGATCGTCGAGCGCTCGGGCGAGCGCGACGGGATCCCCGGGCGCGACCAGGAGGCCCGTCTTCTCGTGCTGAATGACATCGCGAAGGCCGCCCGAGTCGAATGCGACAACGGGTGATTCGCAAAGCAGCGCTTCCACCGCGACGAGACCGAGTCCTTCGTCCACCGACGGCACGACCACCGCGGCGGCCCGCCGGTACATCGCCGGCAGCTCAGGCTGGGAAAGCTGGCCGCGCCACCGGATGCGCGCCGCGATTCCAAGCTCGCCCGCCAGTCGCTCCAGCGCGGCGCGATCCGGTCCATCGCCCACTACGTCGAGCTCGGAAGCGAGTTTCATGGCGGCAACGGCGCGCAGCAGTGACTCGATCCCCTTCTGCGCGGACAATCGCCCCACGAACAGCAGCCGCCGCGCATCGCGCTCACCGCCCGGCGAAAACAGATCGGTGGCGACAGGCATTGGGGCGACGATCGGTTCGTTTCCCGGAGCAATCGATTCGGTTTCTTCCTGAAGCCATCGAGAGACCGTGGTGACGGCTGCGGAGTGCTTCAACACATGGCTGAAGAGCGGCTTGGCGACACCCACCGAACGCGCGAGTCGAACATCAGTCCCGTGCAGCGTCGTGACGACAGGCACGTGCGTGAGTCCGCCCAGCCACGTACCGACCACGCCGCCGGGAAACCACCAGTGAGCGTGAATCACATCCGGCTCGAAGCTACGTCGCGCCCTCACGGCGTGAACGAAATCCGATCCGAGGAACCCGACCAGGGCGAGCTTGGCGCTCCACGAGGATGCGACGTCGCTGGCCATGTTACCGGAGTATGCGAGCTGCTCGAAACGGCGCGGCGCGTAGCGAAAACGGTCAACGCGGATTCCTTCGATCTCCTCGGACGCCGGCAGGCCGGGGCCGGCGGGCGCAACCACCTGCACGTGCACATCCTCTGCTCGAAGCGCGACGGCGAGGCGGAGGACGAAGGATCCGGCGGCATCGCCTTCCCTCCTCGGAAAGGAATGCGTCAGAAAAAGTGCCTTCATCCCGCTAGCGGCGGGAAGCCGATTCAGGGTCCTGCGAGATGTCCTCGAGACGCTTTCTCAGAAGCCCGAGCTCGGCCCGTTGCGCCGCGATCAGCTCGCCAATGAGACCTGTCGCAAAGAACACGCTGCCCACGGTCAGGCAGACCTCCACGAGATTGATGAGCGGGCGAAAGCCGACGCCACCGAGCACGCGCCACAGAATGGCGACGATGCCGACGACGACGCCGAGCGTGAACAGCGCGACCCCGAGCATGCCGAACAAAAGGAGTGGCTTGCGCGCAAATCTCAGCTCGAACCACACCGCCAGCATGTCGAGCGCACCGACCGGGATCCGTCCCACGCCGAACTTCGAGTTTCCGGCCACGCGAGGGTAGAGTGGAACGGGTACCTCGGAGACGCTGAATCCTTCGGCCGCCGCCATCACGACCATATACCGGTGCCAGTCGGGACGGTTGGGAAGCGCGTCCATGACCTCGCGGCGATACGCCTTGACCGAATTGAGATCGCGCACCTGAACCTTGAAAAGTGCTCGGCTCAGGCGGTTGTAGATCCCCGAGACGAATTCCTTTTCGTACTTCCCTTCCTTGTACCCCGCGACGATGTCCGACCGTCCGCTGAGAATTGGCTCCACCAGCCGTGGTATGTCTTCAGGCTTGTACTGCAGATCGGCGGGATAGAACACCAGCACGCTTCCGCGTGAAGCGAGATAGCCGCTGCGAAGCGCGTCGGCGATTCCGCGACGAACTCCGTGACGCACCCGGTTTAGAAATGGGTATTCCCGGGCGAGCTGCTCGAGTAGCTCCCACGTCCCGTCCACCGAGCCATCGTCGACGACCACGACTTCATATCGGTGAGGCGAGGACTCGAATGCGATGCGGGCTTGCTCCATGAATGCCCGCAAATTCTCGGCCTCATCCTTGGCCGGCACGAGCACGCTGACGTCAGGCCGTGTCCCGGCGGGAGACTGGTCGGCTCCTCCCCTGAACCTCTGGGCGGCGTCGGCCTGAGCCGGTGATGTCATACCCGCTTGCGCATGCGAGCCGAAAGCACGCCGAGCTGGTCGCGATATTTGGCGACTGTCCGGCGGGCGATCTGAACCCCGCTCTCGCGGAGAATGTTGACGATCGCCTGATCGGTGAGTGGATGCTTGGGATCCTCGTCCTCCACGAGCTTCTGCAGCTGCGCCTTGATGCCTCGCGCCGACACATCCTCGCCGTCCGATGTCGCGAGGCCGGACGAGAAAAAGAACTTGAGCGGGAGCACGCCTCGCGGGGTCTGCACGAACTTCTCGTTCGTCACGCGGCTCACGGTGGACTCGTGCATGTTGATGACTTCCGCGACCTCGCGCAGCGTCAGCGGCTTCAGGTGCTGAATTCCCTTCTCGAAGAACTCGCGCTGCCGCTCGACGATGTAATTCATCACCTTGAGCATCGTCTGGCGGCGCTGCTCGATCGCCTGGATCATCCAGTTGGCCGAGTTGAGCTTGTTGGAGATGAACTCCTTGTTCTCGCCGTCGAATTTCTTCTTGTCGCGGGCGATCTCCTGGTAGGCACGACTGAGCTTGAGTCGCGGGAGATTGGCATCGTTGAGAAAGACGTGATATCGCTCGTCGATTTTGTCGACGATCAGGTCGGGGATGATGTAGTTGTCTTCCCGCGAGCCGTACTGCAGTCCCGGCTTCGGGTCCAGCTTGGCAATCTCGTCCGCTGCTTTTTGCACATCGGCCGCGCTGATTCCGAACCGCTTGGAGATCTCGCTCCAGCGGTGGTTGATCAGCTCCTCGAAGCAGTCGCGGACGAGGCGGTACGGAACCGACTGCTCGAGGCCCGCCTCCCTGAGCTGCAGCAGCAGACATTCACGCAGGTCCTGGGCTCCGACGCCCGGCGGATCGAGGCTCTGGACGGTTCCGAGCATCGCTTGCCCCTCTTCGAGCGTATAGAGCGGGAGGTCGTCGGTTTCGCGCCCGGCCTCTTCGGCCGCCTTGGTGACGACCTCGTTGAGGGCCCGGATGATGTCCTCGACGCCGCAAGCCAGATAACCGTCGTCGTTGATGTTTCCGATGAACTCATCGGCCAGCAGAGTCTGCCTCGGAGTCAGCTCGAGGAGGCTGACCTGATCCCTCAGATGGTCGCTCAGGTCGCGTGAAGCGACCGTTACCGGCTCGAAGTACTCGCGCTCTTCGTGTTCTTCCCTGCGTCCGCCAGCCGTGTCGAAGCCATCGAGAAGGATTTCTTCCCAGTCGATCTCACCCGATCGCTCGTCCTCGGGCTCACTCTGCGCCGGCTCGTCGGCCTCTCCTTCCTGCTCCTCCTCCTCTTCGTCCTCGGTGTCGACGAGATCCAGGAAGGGATTGTTTAGGAGCTCCTGCTTCAGGTGCTGCTGCAGGTCGAGTAGAGGCATGTACAGGAGGTCCATCGCCTGGTAAAGGCGTGGATTGATCTTCAGCTCCTGGCGGAGCTGAGTCGATTGATTGAGGCCGGGCTTCACGAGACGGTTTCCTCGTCTCTCGTCCGCGAAAATCTCTCGCGCAGCCGCGCCGTCAGTGTCGGACCCAGATAGATATCAGCCACCGTATCGTCGAATACCAGCTCCCGGACGGTTCCGGAAACCTTGACCTGCCCATCGAACATAATGTACGCCCGATCAACTATGTCCAACGTCTGCTCGACGTTGTGATCGCTGATCAGAACCCCGATCCCGCGGTGCCTCAGCCCCGCCACAATGGTCTGAATGTCGTGGACGGCGATTGGATCGACCCCCGCAAACGGCTCGTCGAGCATCATGAATTTCGGATCGGTCACGAGTGCGCGGGTTATTTCGAGACGCCTGCGCTCGCCACCGGAGAGCGCGTACGCCTTGCTCTTGCGAAGCCGCTTGATGCTAAGCTCATCCAACAGTTTTTCCAGCCGCTCGTTCCGTTCCGCCGATGACAGAGGCAAGGTCTCGAGAATCGCGAGTATGTTGTCCTCGACCGACAGCTTGCGGAAGATCGACGGCTCCTGTGAAAGGTAGCCGATCCCCCGCCTGGCGCGCCTGAACATCGGCAGATTCGTGAGATCGTCACCGTCGAGCATGATGCGCCCCGATTGCGGCTGAATCAGGCCGACGATCATATAGAAAGTCGTCGTTTTCCCCGCGCCGTTCGGTCCGAGGAGACCAACGATCTCACCCTGCCTCAGACGCAGTGCGACGTCGTTGACGACCTTTCGTCCGCGATATGTTTTCGTCAGCCCTTCCGCCTCGAGCAGGCTCCCGCTGACGACCGGAGACCCGGCCGGCGTCGTGAGCGCGAGCCTCGAATGCTCGCCGGTCTCGCGCATCACATCGGCAAACTCCTCCCTGTTCGGCGCGATGTCCCGCCACAGGTCCGGAGCGATCATTACCGTGGCGGCATCGCTCTCCATGTCCGTGCTGAGGGGGACCAGCAAACCGGTCTCGGCGAGCCGCGGCAGAATGGAATTGGCCAGGTATGCCCTGACCTCGTCCTGCGCAAGCCGCCCGGCCTCGCGCTCCGCGTCCTGGCCTTTCGCCCGCAATGCGCGGAGATGGTCCTCGCGATAGTTGGCCGCCACATCGCGAACCCGAGCGACTCCGTTGGCGTCCGCCGCACGGACGATTGCGTCCAACGCGAAGCCGTCGAGCCTGTCGTTCCCCGACATGCGCGCGATGATCTCCCGGACGCTGCCCGGCAGATTGCGACCGGTCGTCATGGTCGAACGGGCGCGCCGCCC
>JBGTEZ010000401.1:0-3064 GCA_041747535.1 Gemmatimonadaceae bacterium | reverse complement strand
CCCAGGATCTCGTACGGACTGTCGATGACTCGGTACAATCGCATCGAGGGACTGTCGACGGCGATCGCCGCGGAGCAGGTCCTGGGCGCCGGGTACACCGCGAAAGCGCTCTTTCGAATCGGCTATGCCGACCTCGCGCCGAACGGCGAGCTCGCGCTCGAGCGGACCGATGGCCGTCGAACTGTGAGCGCGGGCGCATACCGCCGTCTCGCCGCATCGAACGACTGGGGGGATCCCCTCGGCTTCAGCAGCTCCCTTTCGGCTCTCCTGTTCGGGAGAGACGAAGGATTCTACTACCGCACCTGGGGCGGCGAGATCAAGGGCAACGACCACGATGGAATCATCCGCAGCTGGAGACTCTTCGGCGAGCAGCACACGGATGCGCACGTGAAGTCGGAGTTCTCGGTTGCGCACCCGAGCGGGCCGAAGAACCCGCTCACCAACATCGATGCGGTCAACGGCACGATCGTGGGGCTCGCACTCGGCCACCATTCCTCGTTCGGGTTGAACCCGCATGGGTTCCGTGCGCTGACTGATGTGAAGGTGGAAGGCGCGACTGGCAGCTTCGACTACGCGCGCGGCTTTTTCCAGACGACGCTGTCGCGCGGACTTGGCCGCGCGCTGGATGGAGCGTTGACCATCGGAGCGGGCACATCGGGCGGGGTGCTGCCGATCCAGAAGCAGTATTTCATCGGCGGCGTGCAGACGGTGCGCGGGCAGCGCGCTGGCGCGGCGATCGGTGACGCGTTCTGGCTGACGAGCGCCGAGGTGGGGACGAGCAATATTGGTATCAGAAAGATACTATTTGCCGATCTTGGCTGGGCTGGTTCCCGCGAGAGCTTCTCGAAGCCGGGCCGGCCGTTGAGCGGGGCGGGCGTCGGGGCGTCGTTCCTTGACGGGCTCGTCCGGTTCGACGTGGCGAAGGGGATTTATCCCGAGAAGAAGGTCAAGGTGAATCTGTACGTCGAGGCCAGGTTCTAACCTGCAACCGAAAACTGAAGCTGCAACTGAGCGTGTATTCAGCTTGCAGTTTCAAGCTGGCAGCGATGGGCTGCAAACGTGATGACAGCTCCGCTTTCCGGGTCGGGGTAATCCGTCCGCCTGTCAGGACCGCCGCTGGTGCTGTCACGACGCGTGAAGCCGTGTGCTGACAACTTCTGAGCTGCGAGCTGATCACAGGTTCAGTTGCAGTTAGCTGATCGAGCAACCGAGGAGACATGTTGTGCCGTCGGGGTTTTCCTATTCCTCGGCCATGAACGGATACCGGTAATCGAGCGGAGGCGAGAAGGTCTCCTTGATGTTTCGCGGGCTGATCCAGCGGACGAGATTCAGCTTCGAGCCGGCCTTGTCGTTCGTGCCCGATCCCCGCGCGCCCCCGAACGGCTGTTGTCCAACAACAGCGCCGGTCGGCTTGTCGTTGATGTAGAAGTTTCCGGCGGCGTTCCGCAGCAGCAACGACGCCTGGCGAACTGCCTGCCGGTCCTGGCTGAATACCGCGCCGGTAAGGGCGTAGGGCGAAGTCTCATCGACGAGCTTGAGCGTCTCCTCCCACCGCGCATCGGGAAACACGTGCGCGGTTACGACGGGACCAAAGATCTCCTCGCACAGCAGCTTGTAGCCCGCATCCTTCGTCTCGATGAGGGTCGGCTCGATGAAGTATCCGTCGTCCCCGCGGGCGACACCGCCGGAGAGGATGGAGGCGTTGTCGCGGCCGTGCTGGATGAAGTCACCGATTTTCGCGAACGCCTTTTTGTCTATCACCGCTCCCATGAAATTCCGGAAATCGGTGACGTCGCCCATCTTGAGCTCCTTCATGATCGCGACGGTCCGGTCACGCACTTCTGGCCAGATCGATTTCGGCACGTAGATCCTGCTCACGGCCGAGCATTTCTGTCCCTGGTACTCGAATCCCCCCCGCGCGATCGCAACGGACAACGCCACCGGATCGGCCGACGCGTGGGCGACGATGAAGTCCTTTCCACCCGTCTCTCCCACGATGCGCGGGTAGGATTTATAGCGGGACATGCTGGCGCCGATCGTCTTCCACATGCTGTTGAATACGGCGGTGCTGCCTGTGAAATGAACGCCGGCGAGATCGCGAGAGCCGAGCAGCTTGTCGGAAATAACGCCGGCATCTCCGGCGACGAAGTTGATGACGCCCGGCGGCAGTCCCGCTTCCTCGAGCAGCTTCATGATGTAGTACGCGCTCAGCATTGCGCTCGATGCCGGCTTCCAGATGACCGTGTTTCCCATCAGCGCGGGCGCGGTCGGCAGGTTCCCCGCGATCGACGTGAAGTTGAACGGAGTCACCGCATAGACGAATCCCTCAAGCGGACGGTAGTCCAGCTGGTTCCACATCGTGCGATCGCTTATCGGCTGCTCGTCGTACAGATCCTGGGCGTAGAACGGATTGAAGCGCCAGAAGTCGATCAGCTCGCAGGCGGCGTCGATTTCCGCCTGGAACGCGGTCTTGGACTGGCCGAGCATCGTCGACGCGTTGAGCGTGGAACGCCAGGTCGTCGTGAGAAGCTCCGCTGCCTTGAGAAAGACCGCGGCGCGATCCTCCCACGCCCAGCTCGCCCAATCCTTCGCCGCCTTTCGCGCCGCAACGATCGCCTGATCGACGTTGGCCGGAGAGGCGCGATGCCAGTCGGCGAGTACGTGGCGGTGGTCGTGCGGCATCACTGCCTGTGACAGATCGCCCGTTCGGACTTCCTTCCCGCCGATGATGAGCGGAATGTCAACGCGCTCACCCGCCATCGTTGCCAGTCTCTCCTTCAGTGACGCCCGCTCGGCGGAGCCAGGAGCGTATGACTTGACCGGCTCATTGACCGGGGGAGGAACGCGGCGATTTCCGCTGAAGGATGATGGGAGCCTGGGCTCGGCTGGAGCAGCCGGTGCCGATGGCTCGGCCGCGTCACTTTTTTTGGGGGCAGCTTGGGCCGCGCGACGAACCGCGGAGGAAGGGGCGGACATGCGAGATCCTGGGAGAGTGACCGGAGACGTCTTGAAAGATACGGTGCACCTCCTGAAAACGAACCCCTGCCGGGCTTCTCCCGCAGTG
>JBGTEZ010000400.1:0-3769 GCA_041747535.1 Gemmatimonadaceae bacterium | reverse complement strand
CTTGGAATTCTTCCCGGATCAGCCGTCTATACCTACTTCGCTGGTAGCCTGGTTCAGGGAGTAGAGGGGGCGGGTCGGCATGCGCTCATCAACATTTCCATCGCGGGAACGCTTCTCATACTCCTTTCGTTTCTACCGAAGATCGTGGGCTGGGTCGGTGCCAATCGCAGGCCGGCCGACGCACGATGAGATCGACGCCGACAAAAGCAGTGAGCGGGGAAATAGGCAGTTACGGGCTAATCTCCGACTGCCACTCCGCCGCGCTCGTCGATCGGGAAGGGTCAGTCGACTGGCTTTGTCTACCGCGTTTTGACTCTCCGTCGATTTTTGGCCGTTTACTTGATGAGACCGCCGGGCACTGGGCAATTCACCCGACGGACAAATTTGCTGCCGAGCGACGATATCGGGACATGACACTCGTACTCGAAACGACTTTCCGGACACAGTCCGGCGTCGCGCGCCTTACGGACGCTCTCGCGGTCGGCCGGAACGAAAGCGGGCACGAGCTGGGCGCACAATCACCGCACGCGCTCCTGCGAACGGCAGAATGTCTGGAAGGCCACGTGGAACTCGAGTCCGAGTATGCTCCCCGTCCGGAGTACGGTCTCATTCAGCCTTTCCTGGACGCGCTCGATGATGGAGTGAGCGGCCGGGGCGGGGCCAGCGTGCTCCTGCTGTCGTCTTCGGTTCCGCTAACCATCGACGGCGGATGTGCCCGCGCGCGATTCACGCTCGAAGCCGGAGAGACGGCGACGTTCGCGATGCAGCACCGCAGCACCAGCGAGGCGGCTGCACAGCACTGGTCTGCCAATGAGGTAATCGCGCGGATCGCCGACACTTCAGCCGCCTGGCACAGCTGGTCGGAGATGCACCAGCGATACGACGGACCGTGGCGCGATCTCGTGCATCAGAGCGGGCGTGTGCTCCAGGCGCTGACGTATTTCCCAACCGGCGCTATCGTCGCGGCGCCAACAACGTCGCTGCCAGAAGCGATAGGAGGCGAGCGCAACTGGGACTACCGCTATACCTGGATTCGTGATGCAAGCCTCACGCTGGAGGCACTCTGGATTGCCGCGTGTCCCGATGAGGCATATAAATTTTTTGATTTCCTGGCCGATACGGCGCTCACCCAGGTGCGTGCGGGCCGGGACCTCCAGATCATGTTTGGAGTCGGAGGCGAACACGACCTGTCGGAACGGGAGCTCCCGCACCTGAGCGGCTGGCGGGGCAGTCGTCCGGTACGGGTGGGCAACGGCGCGTGGCGGCAGCGCCAGCTCGACGTCTACGGCGAGATTCTGGGCGCCGCGTACCAGTTTTCCGATCAAATCAAGGATTTCAGGCCGTCCACGCGGCAGTTTCTGATCGCGGTGGCCGACGAAGCTGCCGCACGGTGGCGCGACAAGGACAGCGGAATCTGGGAGATGCGCGGCGAGCGCCGCCATTTTCTCCACTCGAAGCTCATGTGCTGGGTCGCACTCGACAGGGCTGTCATGCTGGGCGAGCTGCTTGGAGCCGAGCACCAAGTGGCCGAATGGAGCCGCGAGCGCGACACTATCCGCATGACGATTCTCGAGGAGGGCTGGAGTGACACGGCGGGTGCCTTCACACAGTCTTTTGGGTCGGAGGACCTGGACGGATCCAGCCTCCTGATTCCCATCGTCGGGTTTCTTCCGGCAACCGATCCGCGTGTGCAGGGAACAATCGATGCCACCGTCGAGCGACTCACGGACGAGAATGGACTTGTCTTCCGCTACACGGCGGACGACGGTCTTCGCGGGGGCGAGGGCACGTTCCTTCTTTGCACTTTCTGGCTGGCCCACGCGCTGGCGTTGTCAGGAAAGGTCGAACGCGCAAGGGAGACGTTCGAGCGCGCCGTGTCCTTCGCCAATGATCTGGGATTGCTCGCCGAGGAGGTCGAGCCCGCGACTGGTCAGCTACTCGGCAACTTTCCTCAGGCATTCAGTCACATCGGCCTGGTCAACGCCGCGTCGGCAATTCATCAGGCAGAGCATCCGCACAACTGAGATTTTTTCTCGCGCATTCCGAAAGACTGGGTCAATCCCGCGGCCCACTCCGTCCCGAATGCCGAGTACCCAGGGAGAGCGTATCGTCTGCGGAGTTCAGCACTAGCACGACGGATACTGCCATGATCACAATCGAGGCGAGGAAGAGATGTGACCCGCCGGGACTCAGTCCGAGCAGGCCCCATGGATCGATGATCTGGCGCCAGCTCGCAAACGTCGACGCGGAATTCAGGATCAGGACCGCCCATGCAACCACGCCGCGCAGCAATCCCGCCATGAGCAGCAGCGCGAGCGCGACCTCGGCGATCCCCGCCAGCTGAATGAGCGCCGTTCCCGCCTCGATGTTGTAAAACCGCTCGAATATTTTCTGCGAGCCGGGGACGGCGAGGACTTTGTCAAGTCCCCACGACAGGAGGAACAATCCCATGCTGATGCGAAGCGTCGGCATGGTCCAGCGCGAAAGGAGCGCTTGACGAGAGTCGGGAATGCCCGGGCTCATGGGAGTGCGCCAGGCTTCCTTGCATCGGTTGCGTACTCCGATGCTCGGTGAAGAAGTGCGATTGTCATTTCTCTTTTCTCGAGTGTGCGTGGCGGACAGTAGCCTCAAGGGTCTCGCCCGGATCAGTCGAACAAGTCGGTGCTCAGCTCAAAAGTTCCCGCTGCCTTAAATCCCGCGAGCGGTGGCTCTCGCCTTACCGTCGTAGCGTTTGCTCCAGAGGCGGCATCCGCCGCTGAACGCATTGGAATTCGAGCCCAGAATAAATCCGGCCGGAAGTTCCGAAAGAAGTCGGGCATTGCCTCCGCCGAGCACCACGTAGTCAACCTGGAGTGCAGTCTTGAGCTGCCGCGCGATTTCATCTACGTGAAGCAGCCATCTCTTTTTTGCCCTGTCGCTTCAACCCGGCGAGGCCCAGATAGTCTTCGTAAGTCCTGGGGTTCCGGTAAGGCAGATGTCCCAGCTCCATTGGAAGTAAGACGTCATCGACGACCATGGCGGAGCCGAGCCCGGTACCCAGTCCCAGGAAAAGCATCCGGCCGCCTTCATAACTGCCCAATGCCTGCATCGCTGCATCGTTGACGATTGCAACCGGGCGACCCAGGGCCTTTTCGAAATCGAACCCGACCCAGCCGGAACCAAGGTTGTGTGGCTCTTTGACTGGACGTCGATCGAGTACCACTCCCGGGTAGCCGATGGACACTGCGTCGTACTTCCACCCCGTGGTGGCAGCGCGCACTGCAGGGACCATCATCACACACGTCACGAAAGGTTCCAGCGCGTGCTCAGCTACTCGTCGAGTGGTTCCCGATTGCTGGCGAGAACCGCTCTCGCCGTCGCAACGACATTGTCAACGGTGAATCCATAGTGTTCCATCACGACCGGCCCTGGCGCGGAGGCGCCGAAACGGTCAACGCCAATGATCGCGCCTGTTGGCCCGACGTAACGCTCCCACCCGAATGGAGAAGCCGCTTCGACGCTCACCCGGGCGCGTACTGAGGGCGGCAGCACAGTGTCGCGGTAGCCAATAGACTCCGCCTCGAACAATTCCCACGACGGCATCGACACCACCCGGCTGCGAACACCTTCACCGCTGAGTTGCCGGTGCGCGTCGAGCACCAGCGATACCTCCGAGCCCGTCGCGATCAAAATCAGCTCCGGTGGCTTGCTCGCATCGGCGTCGATCAGCACGTAAGCGCCGCGCGCGGTGCCTGAAGCCGGACCCAGCGTCGAGCGATCGAGCACGGGC
>JBGTEZ010000399.1:0-8317 GCA_041747535.1 Gemmatimonadaceae bacterium | reverse complement strand
TGACGACGAGGCAGTACGCGCCTTCCACGCCCCGCAGCGCATCGGCCAGCTTGTGCTCCGGCTTCGCGGATGGCGAACGGGCGAGGCGGTGCACGAGAACCTCCGAGTCCATCGTCGAAGTGAAGATGGATCCGACATCCTCGAGCTCGTGCCGCAGCTCGGTGGCGTTGATGATGTTGCCGTTGTGAGCGAGTCCGATGTGGCCGTCGCGGAATCGGGCCAGAACGGGTTGGGCGTTCTCGATCGTGGAAGACCCCGCCGTGC
Organism: Gemmatimonadaceae bacterium; assembly: GCA_041747535.1. Taxonomy (GTDB): domain Bacteria; phylum Gemmatimonadota; class Gemmatimonadetes; order Gemmatimonadales; family Gemmatimonadaceae; genus UBA4720. The sequence continues at coordinate 8,053 of JBGTEZ010000399.1, read as the reverse complement.
TGTAGCGCGTATGCCCGATCGCGATGCTTCCCGTGAGCCCGCCGACGTCAGGTCCCTCGAATCCTTCCGAGACCAGTCCCATCCCCTTGATCGCGCGCGCACCCGTCTTCGCATCGACCGCCACGATCCCCGACGATTCCTGCCCACGATGCTGAAGCGAATAGAGTCCGAGATGCGTGATCTCGGCGGCGTGCTCATGACCGTAGATACCGAAGATTCCGCACATCTCAGTGCCCCCCTCGGCTCGCCGGCGAAGTGTCCGTCACCGCGGAGTGTTGCGGCGTGCGGGACATGATCCCGGGAATCGCCTCGTGGTACGCGCGGCGCATCATCGACCGCTCAGCCCGCACGACGCCATTTGCCAGCGCGATCGTGAGTGCCGGTGAGCTCGTCCGCACGACGCCGATCCGGGTGCAGGAGATACCACGATTTCGCGCGATTGCCTCGACCCGCTCCGGCTCGGAGCTTGAAACGACGAACCGGCCCTGAGTCTCTCCGAAGAGCACGGTCCTGTTGTCGAGATGCGCCCAGCGACTGAGATCGGTGTCCGCCCCGCTTTCCGCCTCCGGATTCGCGATACAGCATTCGGCCAGTGCGACTCCGATTCCACCGTCGCTGCAGTCATGGGCCGAGCTCACCACGCCGCCCGTTATCGCTTCCAGAAGAGCGTCGATCGTCGCCTTCTCCCGCTCGACATCGCACGCCGGCGGCGCACCGAGGACTTCACCGTGAATGATTGCGAGATACTCACTGCCGCCGATCTCGCCACCCATCTCGCCGAGCAGAAGGATGGCGTCGCCATCGACCCGGAAGGTCGCGCCGGTCACGTGTGAGAGATCTTCGATCAGTCCGACCATGCCAATGACGGGAGTTGGATACACCGCACCCGCCGGACTTTCGTTGTAGAGCGAAACGTTTCCGCCGGTCACCGGGGTTCCCAACGCGCGGCATGCCTCGCCCATCCCCGCGACGGCTTCCCTGAGCTGGAAGAAAACCTCGGGGCGGGTGGGGTTCCCGAAATTCAGGCAGTTGGTGATGGCCATCGGACGCGCGCCGGTGCACGCGACATTGCGGGCAGCTTCGGCCACCGCTATCCGGCCTCCGACGCGCGGGTCCAGGTAGACATACCGGCCGTTGCAATCGGTCTTCACGGCGATTGCCTTGTTCGTTCCGCGGATACGAAGAACGGCCGCGTCTCCGCCGGGGCCGATCATGGTATTGGTGCGCACCGTCGAATCGTACTGGCGATATGCCCAGGCCTTGCTCGCTATCGTCGGGGCGGAAAGCAGCCTCTCGAGAGTCCACAGTGGATCGCGCTCCTCGGGGCGTTCCCGAACCGCTGCCGGATCCGCGCGGCGGAGCTCCCTTATCGCTGGGGATTCCTTCGCCTCGGGAGAGTACGACGGGCAATCTGTCACGAGGCGCGTGCCCGGAAATTCGGCGACCACTTTGTCGCCCTCGGTGACGCGGTACACCTGCTCGGTGATCACTTCTCCGATCACCGCCGCAGTCAGGTCCCATTTCGCAAGAATGTCTCTCACTGCGTTTTCATGGCCCTTTTTGGCGACGACGAGCATCCGCTCCTGCGACTCGCTCAGCAGAATCTCGTAGGGCGTCATCCCACTTTCGCGCGTCGGCACCTTGGTCACGTCGATCGTCACGCCCACGTCGCCACGCTCGGCCATCTCCGCCGAAGAGGACGTAAGTCCCGCGGCGCCCATGTCCTGGATCGCAACGATGTGATCGCTCCTGATCAGCTCGAGGCTCGCTTCCAGCAGGAGCTTTTCGGTGAATGGGTCGCCGACCTGGATGCGGGGGCGCTTCGCGTCGCTCGCTGATGAGAGGTCCTCCGATGCGAACGACGCGCCGTGGATGCCGTCCCGGCCCGTGCGCGCGCCCACGGCGATGATGGGATTTCCGACTCCCTCCGCTTTCGCGCGAATCAGGTCGTCCTCGTGCATCAGGCCGACGCACATCGCATTCACGAGCGGATTGCCCTCGTATGCCGCGTCAAAGACGATCTCTCCGGCAACGGTGGGAATGCCGACGCAGTTGCCGTAATCGCCGATGCCCTTCACGACTCCGGCGAACAGGTACCGAACGCGCGCGCTCTCCAGGCTGCCGAAGCGTAGCGAGTTGAGCATTGCGATCGGACGGGCGCCCATCGTGAAAACATCGCGCAGGATTCCGCCGACTCCAGTGGCGGCGCCCTGATAGGGCTCGACCGCCGAGGGGTGATTGTGCGATTCGATCTTGAACGCGACGGCGAGACCGTCGCCGATGGAGATCACTCCTGCGTTCTCGCCGGGGCCCTGAAGGACGTACGGCGCTTTGGTCGGCAGCGTCTTGAGCAGCGGACGGGAGTGCTTGTAGGAGCAGTGCTCGCTCCAGAGAGCGCTGATGATGCCCAGCTCGGTGAAGGTCGGCGTCCGACCGAGCATCGCGACCAGCCGCTGGTATTCCTCGGTATTCAGCCCGTGCTCCGCCACGAGCGCCGGCGTAACCGCGGGGTCGCCGGCACGGGGCGCTACCGCCGCCACTCTACGCCGCCACGCGGGAGAGGATCGACTCCAGGAGGCGTACTCCATCCACAGATCCCAGGAGTGGGCTGCACGCGCGCTCCGGGTGTGGCATCATCCCGAGCACATTACCATGCTCGTTGATGATCCCGGCGATGTTTCTCTCGGAGCCGTTGGGATTGGCGTCCGCGCTGATGTTGCCGCCGGCGTCCGCATACCTGAAGATAACGCGTCCGCCCGCTTCGAGCGCATCGAGCACGTCCGGCGCCGCGTAATAGCGGCCGTCGCCATGGGCGACCGGAATCCTGAGCACCTCGCCTTTCTCGTAAAGGCTCGTGAACAAAGTGTCGGTATTCTCCACGCGCACGCGAACCTGGGCGGAGACGAACCGGAGACTCGCATTGCGCATCAGCGCACCCGGAAGAAGGTGGGCTTCGCAGAGGACCTGGAATCCGTTGCAGATGCCGAGCACCGGTCCGCCGGCTTTGGCGTGCGCGGCGACTTCCTGCATTATCGGGCTGAAGCGGGCAATCGCTCCGGCGCGCAGGTAGTCACCGTAGCTGAATCCCCCGGGCAGCACGATCACATCCGAGCCCTGGAGATCGTGATCCTTGTGCCACAGATAAACCGCTTCCTCGCCAAGAATCTCGGTTACGGCGTGGTAGGCGTCGTAATCGCAGTTGGAGCCGGGGAAAGTGACGATGCCGAACTTCACGCCGGCACCGCCGACTCGACCTCGAAATCTTCAGTGACGGGATTCGCGAGCAGCTTCCTGCACATCTCCTTCACGCTCTCGCCGGCCGCCAGAGCGTCGTCGGCGCTGGTTTCGATGACGATGTATCGTCCGACGTGGACTGAGCCCACTCCGCCGAAGCCGAGGGTGTGAAGCGCGTCGCTCACGGCCTTTCCCTGCGGGTCAAGCAATCCCTTCCGCGGCACGATGCGCACTGCCAACCGGAATCTCGCCATTAGGGTCGGTCGTCTCCTGAATAAGGGGAGCGCGGCAAGTCGGTCGGCCCACTACCGCCGGAGCTCCCACCCGTACCGCCGTGACCCGGCGGGCGGCGTCTGCGGCGCCGCCGGGGTGGACGCTGTCGAGCGGATTCGTCCGAATCCTCCAATGGATCCGTCTCCGGAACGAGGACGGTATCGTCGTCGGAGATCACGGGCGAATCACCGACCGGCCGTTTGTCGAGAAGCCCGAATATCACCGTCTTCGCCAGCCCGTACAGCACGTACGTTATCAGCGCCGGAAAGTAGAACTCCTTCCGGATGAAGAGGACGCCGATGAAAGTCGTCGCGACGACGAGGCTGCCGAGGATCTCGCTGATCTTTCTGAACCCGACGGTCGGAACGGCGGGATAGGAAACGTTGCTGATCATGAGAAAAGCGAGCGTGAGCATCAGACCGCGAAGTCCAGCGGTCCAGTTCAGCTCACCGAGTATCGTCTGGTTGTACAGCTCGGTCTGGCTGAACCAGTAGTACGTCGCGAGCGTCATCCCGGCGGCCGGGCTGGGCAGGCCGTGGAAATATTTCTTCGCCCGCCCCGCCTGCTCGACGTTGAAACGGGCAAGCCGGATGCATGCGCAGGCGACGAAGAGAAAGGAGAAGATCCAGTCCCAGCCGTTTCGGTTGAGGACGGCGAAGTACATGATCATCGCCGGCGCCAGGCCGAAAGTGATTGCGTCCACGAGGGAGTCCAGCTCCGAGCCGAATCGGGATCCGGTCCCGGTTGCGCGAGCTACCCGTCCATCGAGCGCATCGCAGACGCCGCCGAAAACAATGTACAGTCCGGCGGTATCGAACTCGCCCCGCGATGCCGACACGATCGCGAACACCCCGAAGAAAAGGCTTGCGAGGGTGAAGCCGTTGGGGAGAATCACTACCGCGCGATTTCTGGGTCGGTCGGGGTCGCCGCGGAGGTGTCGCCTGCTCCGGTCGGGAGCGAGCATCAATCGGGTAGCTCGGCCAGCACGGTCACGCCCGCCGTGGTGAGGTCGCCGAGCCTGGCGCGAATCTTCGAGGTTGTCGGTATGAAAACATCGACGCGCGAGCCGAACCGGATGATGCCCATCCGCTCGCCCTGCTTTGCCGCGTCGCCCGCCTTGCTGTAGGTGACGATCCGGCGCGCGATCAAGCCGGCGATCTGGCGGACGAGAATGCGGTGTTTCGGCGTCTCGATGCCCACGGACATCTGCTCGTTCTCGAGGCTGGATTTCTCGGCCGCGGCATTGAGAAATTTGCCCTCGTTATAGTGGACGTACCTGACCACACCGTCCACCGGATACCGGTTCACGTGAACGTTGAAGACGTTCATGAAGATCGACATCCTGACGGCGCGGCCTTTCACGAAGTTCGGCTCATCCACTTCGGTGATCATGATCAGCTTGCCGTCGGCCGGGGACACGACCAGCGAGCTGCCGCGCTCACCTGTCCGCTCGGGATCGCGAAAGAAGTAGGCAACCCAAAGCGCCACAACCAGCAGCACGAACGCGACGAGCCACAGCCCCCATGACCGGCGTGAAACCGCGAGCGCGAATGCACCGGCCGTGAGCAGCGCGGCGATTGCGATGAAGATCAGTCCTTCACGGGCAAAGTTCATTTGACCTGGGCGTTCAGTGGAGTGCCCGTCAGACGGGCGTAGATATCGAGGTAACGCGCAGTCGTCTCTTCAATCACCTGAGACGGGAGCTTCGGAGGCGGATAGTTCCCATCCCAGCGGCCGGCAAGTTTCTCGCGCTCGAGGTAGTCGCGAAGGGGCTGCTTGTCGAAGCTGGGTTGCGGGCGACCGCGCCGGTAATCGTCGGCAGGCCAGAAACGGGAGCTGTCGGGAGTGAGCACCTCATCCACCAATATAACAGAACCGGCTTCGTTACCCGCGTCGCCGGCCACCCCAGGCCCGATGCGTCCGAATTCAAATTTGGTGTCGGCGATGATGATTCCGCGGTCGGCCGCAATGCTGCGGCCGGCTTCGTAAATACGGCGCGACAGAGCCGCGAGCTCGCGCGTCCATTTTTCGCCGATCGTCCGGGCCATCGCGGTCACGGTGATATTCTCGTCGTGACCTTCGTCCGCCTTGCTGGCGGGACTGAAGATCGGGGGCTCGAGCCGGTCGGATTCCACGAGCCCCTGAGGCAACGGCTCGCCGGCGAGACTGCCGCCCGCGCGATACTCCTTCCACGCCGAGCCGGACAGATAACCGCGGACGACGCACTCGATGGGGAAGACAGTCGACCGCCGGCAGAGCATCGCCCGCCCCGATAAATCATGCTCATGACCGGAGAGCTCCGGAATCTCCCGCACGATCTCGCCGATGTCGGCGGTGAGCATGTGATGCTGGATGTCGGGCTCGAGCTTTCCAAGCCACCATGCCGTGAGCTGGGTCAGGACAGCTCCCTTGCCCGGAATCGCCTCCGCCATAACCACGTCGAACGCGCTGACTCTGTCAGTGGCGACGAGCAGGAGTCTCTCATCGTCCACGACGTAGACGTCACGCACCTTGCCGCGTCGAAAGGGAGCCAGCGGCAGCGCGCTCGCCGCCATCAGCGTCAAACGCCGATCTCCTCGGCGCGAGTCGAGTGCGCGGTATCGGCGGCGAAGAGGGGAGCGATTACGTCGCGAAGAAACTCATCCACCTGCTCGGGGGCGCGGCCGATGAAGCTTCGCGCGTCCGTCGAGATCTTCAGGTCCGAGAGAGAGAGGCCGAACGACTTGTCAGCGGCCAGGCGTTCCAGGAGGTCGTTACGTGGCGCCCCATCCTGCATCGCGCGAGCTGCTTCCATACTGTGCTTGCGGATGACCTCGTGGGCGGTCTGGCGATCGCCGCCTTTCTGGACTGCGCGCACCAGCAGCTGTTCAGTAGCCATGAACGGAAGCTCCTCGCGCAGGCGTCGCTCGATGACGGCCGGATGGACCTCCAACCCACTGGCCACGTTCGCCATCAGAATCAGGATGGCATCGGTCGCGAGAAAGCTTTCCGGGATGACCATCCGGCGATTCGCGCTGTCGTCCAGCGTGCGCTCGAAGAATTGCGCCGCATGGGTCTGATTGGCGTTTCCTTCGAGCGAGATCACGAAACGCGCAAGCGACGATATCCGTTCGGAGCGCATCGGGTTCCGCTTGTATGCCATTGCCGATGATCCGATCTGCTCCGCTTCGTGGGGCTCCGCCAGCTCGCCGAATGACTGGAGCATCCGGATATCGCCCGCGAACTTCGCCGCGCTTGCGGCGATCCCGGCCACAACCGCCAGAATACCGGCGTCGAGCTTTCGCGAGTACGTCTGGCCGGTAACGGGAAGGGAAGCGGTAAATCCCATCTTGCGTGTCACGATCTGATCGAGACGACGCACTTTGTCGTGGTCCCCCTGGAAGAGCTCCAGAAAGCTCGCCTGCGTGCCGGTCGTTCCCTTGACTCCCCGGAATGGCAGCGTTCTGACTCTGTACCCGAGATCTTCGAGATCTATGACGAGGTCCTGCATCCAGAGCGTCGCGCGCTTGCCGACGGTGGTTGGCTGTGCAGGCTGTAAGTGCGTGTATCCGAGGGTCGGCTGGTCGCGCCATTCCTCGGCGAACGCCGCGAGAGACCGTACGACGTCGCAGACTCGGGTGCGCAGGAGCCCTAGCGCCCGGCGCATCAGGATCAGGTCGGCGTTGTCCGTCACGTACGCGCTCGTCGCGCCGAGATGAATGAACGGCTTGGCAGCGGGTGCCGCCTCGGCGAAGGCGTGGACGTGCGCCATCACGTCGTGCCTGAAGCGCTTCTCGTAGGAGGCGACGGCGTCGAAGTCGATGTCGTCCAGATTTCGCTTCATCTGCGAGATCGCCTCGTCGGGAATCGCGACGCCCAGCTCCTTCTCGCCTTCGGCGAGCGCGACCCACAGGCGCCGCCACAATCCGTGTCGCACGGCCGGGGACCAGATCTCGAGCATCGCTGCCGACGCGTAGCGGTCGGCGAGCGGCGAGCTATACCGGTTCTTTGTCACTAGTTGAAGCTGAACTCTGTCGCGTACACCTGACCGCCACGCTCGAAGTACATCCGCAATCCGCCACGCCCATAGGTAGTCAGGATGCGCTCGACGGCCTGCGCGTCCGGAATTGGGGTACGGTTGATCTGCACGATCACATCGCCGGCCTGAATTCCGATCTGCTGCTGTACCCGCTCGCTGACGCGGTTGACCAGGGCTCCCTGCCGGCTCCTGATGGTGTACTGGGCGCGGATGGCAGGAGTCAGCGTTATCAGCTCGATCTCGCGCAGGACGGTGACCCTCGGTGCATTTACGTCGGGCAGATCCATCACCTCGACGGTGATCGGGATCTCGCGGCTGCCGCGCCGGATGACGAGGGGATTGCGCTCACCCACGCGCAGCTCGAGGAGCTCCGCGTACCAGTCGTATGGGTTCCGCAGCACGCGGTCGCGCGAGCGGACGATCACGTCGCCGGGGCGGATGCCCGCCCTCGCCGCCGGCGACTCGGCAATGACGGAGGCTACAACGACTCCGCTCCTCGCGCCTCCGGCACCGCCCGGCGTGCGCGCC
>JBGTEZ010000398.1:0-6301 GCA_041747535.1 Gemmatimonadaceae bacterium | reverse complement strand
GACCAACCGGCTCCCCGCCCGCGCGAGGTCCGCGACCTGGAGCGCGGTGCCGGCGGCATCGGCCGTGTCGGTGTTGGTCATCGACTGCACGACGATCGGATGCATCGAGCCAACGGGGACGCCGCCGATGTCAGCGGATACGGTCTGCCTGCGAATTATGGTCGGCAACTGTGCTTGCGAGTGATGATTTTGAAAGCTAATTCCCTGGCCTGGGCAGTGCATGCAAAACGGTGCGCGCTTCCCTTCCCGGCTTAACTGGAGACCAGATGGTCGATACACCCGAGACCGACGAGGCCTCCTCGTCCCCCGATCAGCCCGACGAGTCACCGCCATCTCCGGATCAGCTCGACAAGCCTGCTCCGCCGGTGAAACAAGGGAAGTCCCGGCGCAAGTGGTTATTGCTGCCCCTGTCCCTGGTTCTGCTCCCAATCCTCATCTTCGCTCTGTGGGCATGGGTCACTCTCGGCTACGTGTATTCGTCCGGGGACCGTGCGGGATATATCCAGAAGCTTTCCAAGAAGGGCTGGCTTTGCAAAACGTGGGAAGGAGAGCTGGCGCAGGTGAATCTTCCTGGCTCGGTAACGCCTGAAATATTCCACTTCACCGTCCGATCCGACTCGATCGCGCACCTGCTGCAAATGGATCTCGGGAAGCGCGTATCGCTCACCTATGAAGAGCACCGGGGCGTTCCCAGCAGCTGCTTTGGGGAGACGTCGTATTTCGTGACAAACGTCCGTACAGTGACGCCCTGAATCTTTCTATTGTCTGCTCAGCCGGTCCTTGCTATTTTCCCCTCCAGTCGAGCAGGGCAAAGCGCGGGCGGACTTACGAAAGTCCGTGCTTTCCCTCTCAAAAACCAATGCGGGGTTGTACAGGACCCGCGGACAGATTGTCGAGGGTCGGGCGCAGTTGCCGCTCCCGAGACACAAATTTTCCAGGAGCAGGGAATGCGTACGACCGGCAAAGTGAAGTGGTTCAACGATGCGAAGGGCTTTGGATTCATCACACCTGACAACGGGCAGAAGGATTGCTTCGTTCACTACAGCGCAATCTCCGGCTCGGGCTTCAAGTCCCTCGCCGAAGGCGACGCGGTAGAGTTCGACATCGTCGAAGGTCAGAAGGGTCCGGCAGCCGAGAACGTGACGAAGGCGTCCTAACGCCACGTCGGCTTCACTGGTACGATCTGGCGGGGCGTCTCTAATCGAGGCGCCCCGTTTTGCTGGAAGGTCTGGAATTCGAATGTGGTGGTCGCCCGCGTCTGGGCACTGGGGCGATCTCGACTGCCTGGGCGAGACGGGTTTCGAGCCGGGCACGAATCGCTGCCAGATCCAGCTCGATACTGATTCCGGCAGGAGTTTTGAGACTGCCGCCATTTTCGTTGAGTGTGTTGGCGAGGCTCAGGGCGCTCGAGGTGGGGATCTCCAGATCCTCGATCAGAATTATTGCGAGAGCGAGCTGGAGGAGGCCTTCAGGGTTTACTTTTCGTGATACTCCCTGTCGCTCCTGGGCAACGCCGCGGAGGGTGTGGTGAGAGAGAACGTTATCGATCCACTTGGCGGTGACGTCCAAGGCAAGTGCAACAGCACCAACGGTATACGCTCGAGCCATTTATTATCCTAGCTCGCAAGGATAATAAAGTAAAGGCGGCTCAGAGCGCCTGTCCCAGTTTCATCAGCCCTATTCCAAGCACAAAATGAACCCTAAGTCCTTCGTCCTCCCTTCCCTCCTCGCGGCTTTCCTCATGGCTGCTCCGGAAGCCTCGGCCCAGAAGAGCTACGCCCTGGGCGTCTCCGGGGGAGCGGCAATCCCGACCGGCAAGTTCAACGATATCCACTCCACGGGATACGCCATCAACGCCTTCATCGCCCTTGGCGTGCCGGATCTCCCGATCGGGATGCGGCTCGACGGCATCTACAACAAGTTTTCGGGCCGCACCGTCGCGAGTGTCGTCAATCCGGACCTGCGATTGATGGGAATCCTGGGGAATCTCCTCTACACCTTCCCCAGCACCACCGCCAAGCCGTATCTCGTCGCAGGCGGCGGCTTCTATAACAGCAAGGTCGATTCGCCCGACGTGAAATCCAGCAATGACTTCGGCTTCAGCGCCGGGCTGGGAGCGACATTCGGGCTCGGCCCGATCGCCGCAATGATCGAGGCGCAATACCACGGCATCTCTCGCGACACCAACGCCGGCGGGACAATCCACTTCGTGCCCATCACCATCGGCATCATGTTCTAGATCATGTTGCAGGCGGGGCGGGCGAAAAAAAAGCGCCGCTGAGGGCGCTTTTTCCGTCCAGTTCGATAAGAATCAAACTGCTCGCAACACCAGCTCGTTGCCCCGGGCGGCCTCGGTCACCGGCCAGAGAGCTTCGCGCGCCGCCCGAAGCTGGGCGGCCACGGCCATCGGTCCCGTTCCGCCCGGGACATCACGCCGCGCTACCGACCGCGCCGGCTCCAGCCAGTCGAGGACATCGTCGCCGAACAACGCGTGCGCCGCGGAGAACGACGACTTGGGCAGCGCGTCGAGCTCGCACCCTTCCCTCTCGCTCTCGCGAATGAGTGAGCCGACCGCGGCATGCGCATCGCGAAAGCTCGCGCCCTTCTCGACGAGGTAGTCCGCGAGATCTGTCGCCATCATCGTGCTCGAGATCGCGCTCCTCATCCGCTTGGCGTTGAAACGGATTTCGTGGAGCGCGCCCGCGACGGCCGGTAGCACCAGGAGGATCGTATCCACCGCGTCGAACAGCACCCGCTTGTCGTCCTGCAAATCCTTGTTGTACCCGCTGGGCAGGCCTTTCAGTGTCGCGAGCAACGTCGTGAGGTCTCCGATCGCCCGCGCTCCCGATCCGCGCGCGAGCTCGAGCGGATCCGGATTTCGTTTCTGCGGCATCATGCTGGACCCGGTAGTGAAAGCTTCACCGAATTGCACGAATCCAAATTCGCTCGACCCGTAAATGATCAGGTCCTCGGAGAGCCGCGAGAGATGGGTGCCCATCATCGCCACCGCGAACAGCAGCTCCGCGACGAAGTCCCTGTCGCCGACGGCGTCGATGCTGTTCGGCGAGATCGAAGCGAAGCCGAGACTTCCCTGCAACAGCACGCGCGAAATCGGAAACGCGCAACCGGCGACGGCACCGGAGCCGAGCGGAAGAACACCGGCCGCACGCGCGGCGGAGGCGATGCGCGCGCGATCCCTCTCGAGCGGCCAGAAGTGAGAGAGCATCCAGTGAGCGGCGGAAACAGGCTGAGCTCGCTGCAGATGCGTGTACGCCGGCATCAGCGTCTCTTCGAGCGTCGCCGCATGATCCACCATCACCTGCTGGAGGGAGCGAGCCGCCGCGTCGAGCTTCGTGCACGCATCCATCGACCAGAGTCGAGTGGCCGTCGCGACCTGATCGTTGCGGCTGCGGCCGGTGTGAAGCTTGGATGCAATGTCACCGACCTCCTCGTGCAGCATCCGGTCGATCATCGTGTGGACGTCTTCGTCGGAGGGCAGTGGCTGGGCGCCGGCGGCGAGCTTCTCGCCCACCGCGGCGAGACCACGCTCTACTCGCTTGCTCTCCTCAAGGGTGAGAACACCCGCCCCCCACAGCGCGACCGCCCACGCCTGCGACAGGCTCACATCGAACGGCCATAGCCGGTAATCGGTCCCGATCGAGCGATTGACGGCCTCGAGCGCAGCCGCGGTCGGGACGGAAAACCGCCCGCCCCAGAGCTTGTGAGAGGTATGGTCGGACATTCGGGAACCTAGGCGATCGCGAGCGTCGCCGGCTCCTCGGCTTCCACCTGGCTGGACTTCGGGGCGTTCCGCGCCGCGAGCTCCTGATCACGGATTGCCCGCACTCGCGCAGAAAGACCATAGAGACGTATGAAGCCGGCAGCATCGCTCTGCTGATAGACATCGTCCTCGCCAAAAGTGACGAAGCGCTCGTCATACAGCGCGAACTCGCTCTCGCGGCCGATCACCGACGCGGAGCCCTTGAAGAGTCGAAGCGTGACGGATCCGGAAACCCGCTCCTGGGTGACGTTCACGAACGCATCGTAGGCCTCGCGTTCCGTCGTCCACCAGCGTCCCTCGTAGACGAGATCAGCGTAGCGGGGCGCGATCAGATCCTTGGCCGCGAGCGTGCGCCGGTCGAGCACGAGCTGCTCGAGCTCGCTGTGAGCGGAGTAGAGCAGGGTACCGCCCGGAGTCTCGTAAACGCCGCGCGACTTCATCCCGACGAGGCGGTCCTCGACGAGGTCGATGCGCCCAACCCCGTGCCGTCCACCGATCTCATTGAGGGCGACGACGAGATCGACCGCTGAATGCTCGACGCCGTTGACGGCTACCGGTGTGCCCGCCTTGAAAGTGATCGTGACTTCTTCCGGCCGATCGGGAGCGTTCTCCGGAGCGGTGGTCAGCATGAAGAGATCGTCGGGCGGGGCCGAGGCCGGGTGCTCGAGGACTCCTCCCTCGTGAGAGATGTGCCAGACGTTCCGGTCGCGGGAGTAGATCTTGTCCCTGGTAGCGGTGATCGGAACGTTGTGCTCTTCCGCGTAGGCAATGGCGTCTTCGCGGCTCCGAATGTCCCATTCGCGCCAGGGCGCGATCACCGGGAGGTCGGGCGCAAACGCCGCGTAGGTCAGCTCGAAACGGACCTGGTCGTTGCCCTTGCCGGTGCAGCCGTGTGCCAGGGCGTCGGCACCCACGCGCCGCGCAACCTCGACCTGACGGCGCGCAATGAGGGGGCGTCCCATCGATGTGCCGAGGAGATACTTTCGGCCATAGATTGCGCCGGCTCTCAGCGTCGGCCAGACGAAATCCTCGACGAACTCCTGGCGGAGATCTTCGACGTAGCACTCGTCAGCGCCCGAGGCGATCGCCTTGGCGCGCACGCCCTCTAGCTCGTTCCCCTGACCGATGTCGGCAGCGACGCAGATGATGCGCGCGCCGTACCGCTCCTTGAGCCACGGGACGATGATCGATGTGTCAAGACCGCCCGAGTAGGCGAGAGCAATCGTTCTAATCACGGCAGTTTACCTCAAATAACTATTCAGAATTACTGTATATTTAATCGGAAACTGCGTCCGGGTCAATAGGCACGACTCACTTCCCCCAAGTCACCTGATTGCGCTGGTGAGCCGGAGGGGGGACCGGGCTCCGCGGCCCCTCGCTTACACGCAGCGAGCCTCGCCCGGTGTGTGGACATGGCTCCATGTCGGCGAGTCTCTCGCTACGCGAGAGCCCGCTCCACCCGATCCTCCCTCCGACTCACCACGTAGTCCCTCTCATGACCCAAGCGCGTGCGCCACCTGCACCTTGCGCCGCCCGCCGGTCACACGACACTGGAAGCAGACCGTCCGACTCTTCGGCGATCCACGCTCGCAAACGACGCGAGCGTGGCGGCTTCCGCCGTTGCAGTCTGGATCCGTGTAGGGGAGGTGAGAGTATCCGCGCAGGCGGCGTCGCGCGTAGCAAGAGACTCGCCGACATGGAGCCATAAGCCTACGACGGGCGAGGCTCGCAGCGTATAAGCGCGTTAGCCGCCGAAGCGGATACTCTCACTTGCCCATACAGAGATGCCATTAGGCGGAGGCAGCCACACTGATCCTCGAACTGTGCGAGAGGAGATGCGGAGAGACTAGTCGGTGGTTTAGGGCTCCCCGGCCATGGACCGGAGGCGTCTAAGGACCCTCTCCCGCGCGGCCACCGACCGGCAGATGATCAATATGGTATCGTCGCCCCCGACCGTTCCCAGGATGTCCGACCAGCCCTCGCCGTCCAGCGCGGCCGCGATCGGCTGCGCGCCCCCCGGGACGGTGCGGAGGACCAGCATCTCGCTCACCCCATCGACACGAAGGAAGAGCTGGGGGAGGAGGGTATCGAGGGCGGCCCGGCTCTCCTCGATGCTGCCATCCGTGACGGCGTATCGCGCCCCTTCGGCGGTCGGCACCCGCGCCAGCCGAAGCTCCCTCAGGTCCCGGGAAAGCGTTGCCTGGGTCACATCCCACCCCCGCTGCAGCAGGAGCTTCCGCAAATCCTCCTGGCTGCTGACGAACCGGGAGTCGATGATCTCGAGTATCGTGTCGTGCCGCTCGCGTTTGTTGGCCATGGTCTTGAGGGAGTCTAGCACCGCGAGGGGCGTTCCGCGAGCGGATCATTGACTGGACTAGCGTGTAATGTTATGCATTCATCATGCATAAAGTTCCGGTCGGGGTGCTTGGCGCCAGCGGCTACGCGGGGCGGGAGCTGTGCGGCTTGATCGCACGGCACCCGTCGCTCGAGCTGGCGTTCGCGGCCGCCCAGGAACAGCGC
>JBGTEZ010000397.1:0-4343 GCA_041747535.1 Gemmatimonadaceae bacterium | reverse complement strand
TGCGCGAGGATGGAACGACGGTGGACGACTGCCTCGTCTACCGCGAGGGCGACGGCCTCATGATGGTCGTCAACGGCTCCAACATCGACAAGGACTTCAAGCACCTGAGCGAGTACCTCCACCGCTTCGACGCAACACTCGCCGACAGGAGCGAGCAGATCGCGCTGCTCGCCCTCCAGGGACCTGAAGCCGCGCGCATACTGCAGAAGCACACCGACGTCGATCTCTCGGGGATCAAGTACTACGAGTTCGTGACTGGCGACATCGCCGGGGTGCACGACGTCGTCATCTCCCGCACCGGCTACACCGGCGAGGACGGGTTCGAGCTGTATTTCCAGGCGGAGGATGCGGAGACCGTGTGGAAAGCTCTCACTGCGTCCGGAGACGTAACGCCCGCGGGGCTGGGCGCCCGCGATTCGCTGCGCCTCGAGATGGGGATGGCGCTCTACGGCAACGACCTCGACGACACCACGACGCCGCTCGAGGCCGGGCTCGGCTGGCTGGTCAAGATGAACAAGGGAGAGTTCGTCGGGCGCGGCGCGCTGGTGCGCCAGAAAGCAGACGGTCTCGGGCGCCGCCTGGTGGGATTCACGACCGCGGAAAGATCTTTCCCGCGCAAAGGGTATCCGGTTTACGCGGGCGGGAAGGAAAGCGGTGAGATCCGGAGTGGAACGATGAGCCCCACGCTCGGAATTCCAATAGGAACCGCGTACGTGCCGCCGGATTTCTCGAGAGAGGGCGCCGCCCTGGAGATCGAGATACGCGGCAAGCGTATTCCGGCCACCGTCGAGAAGATGCCGTTCTACAAAACCGGCAGCCGGCTCTAGGCCTCCGTGCGCCTCGCGATTCTCATCGTCTCCGATTCCGTCGTAAGCGGAGAGCGTCAGGATACATCGGGCGCGGTGATCGCCGACTGGGCGCGCGCGCGCAAGCATGAAGTCGTCTCGACCACGGTTTGCACCGACGATACCGTTGAAATCGTCCGCGCGCTCATTCGCGCGTGCGATGTCGAGGACGCCGAGCTGGTGATCACCACCGGCGGCACCGGCTTGTCGGAGCGCGACGTCACTCCCGAAGCGACGCGCGCGGTGATCGACAGGGAAGCGGAAGGGATCGCCGAGCGAATCAGAGTGATGGCGCTGCCGACGTTCTCGCGCGCGGCGCTCGGACGCGGAGTGGCCGGAGTGCGCGGCCGCACACTGATCGTGAATCTTCCGGGCTCGTCCGGCGGAGTGAAGGACGGACTGCTCGCGTTCGATCCGATCGCCGCGCACGCGTGCGATGTTCTGCGAGGAAGAGTGACTGACCACGCGCCTGCCGCTGGAGGTCCAGCGACGCCGCCACCCATTCCCGGAACCGGCGCGTGAAGGTTCTCATCACGCTTGCGGATGTCGAGCCGGCGGTGCGTCTCAACGCGCTGCTCGAGGCGAACGCGGCGAAGACATCAATGGTGTCGCCACTCGATGACTTGCGCGGTGAGATAAAGAGATTCAAGCCGGATCTGATCGTCCTCACCGGCGCGCTCGGCGATCCATCCATTCAGCAGATCGTGCGCGACCAGCTGTGGAGCGGGACGGCGGTGGTGGGTCTCGCCGACGTCGAGGATCCCGCGTTGCGCGAGCAGCTCCGCACGATTGGGTTCCTCGACGTTTACCCGAAGCCCATCTCCGCCGATGAATTGTATCTGGCGGTGCGGCGCGTGCTCGACCGCCGGCGGCTCTCCGAGATGACGGGGCTGATCGGACAATCGGAGCCGATCAGCGAGGTCCTGCTGAAGGTGGAGCAAATAGCTCCGGTATCGAGCACGGTGATCATCGAAGGTGAGAGCGGCACTGGGAAAGAGCTCGTCGCGCAGGCGATTCACAAGCTGAGTCCGCGCCGCGGCAAGCCGTTCATCGCGGTGAATGCGGGCGCGCTGCCAGAGTCGCTGATCGAGAGCGAACTGTTCGGACACGAGAAGGGCGCGTTCACCGGAGCAGCCGAGCGGCGGATCGGGAGATTCGAGCTGGCGGATACAGGGACGCTATTTCTCGACGAAATCGGCGAGATTCCGCCCTCGACGCAGGTGAAGCTTCTGCGCGTGCTCGAGGAGCGCCGACTCACTCGCGTCGGCGGGACGACATCGATACCGATCGACGTGCGCGTCGTCGCGGCGACCAATCGCCCGCTAAAAGAGCAGGTCGAGGATGGGCATTTCCGTCCGGATTTGTACTACCGGCTCAACGTGTTGAGCATCTATCTGCCCCCGCTGCGCGAGCGACGCGATGACATCTCTCTGCTCGTGCGCAGCTTCATAAAGGAATTCTCATCGTTGCACGACCGCCCGTTCCACGGGATCTCGGCGGACGCGATGCAGATCCTCATGTCGTACTCGTGGCCGGGCAACGTGCGCGAGCTGAGGAATCTGATCGAGAGCATGGTCGTTCTTTCCCCGGGGCGCGAGATCGGTCCGGCAGATATTCCGCGACAGATCAGGGAGGGAGGCGGCGCGCGCTTTCTGCCGGTGCACGTCGGTCACGTGGTGCGCGGCGCGGCAGGGGCCGAGGGGCGCGAGCTCGAGTTTCTGGTGAGGAGCATGCTCGAGCTGAGGCTGCAGGTGGAGGAGCTGCGTCGCAGAATGGACGAGGATGCGCGTGACGGCGGGGGATGGCTCGGCGAGGTTCATCCTCCCGTTGCGATCGGATCCGGCGATGGAACGCGCGCGATTGCGACGGCGATCGAGCCGCCCGGACACGAGCCGCCTCAGAGTGTGGTCACGCTCAAGCCCGGGATGACGATGGCGGAGATCGAGCGAGCGGCGATCGAAGCGGCGCTGCGTGACACGGGCGGGAATCGCCGGAAGGCCGCCGAGATTCTCGACATCGGCGAGCGCACGTTGTACCGGAAGCTGCGCGACTATGGAATCGCGCCCGAGGAGCTCGCCACCCTCCAGGGGTGACGGGCTGTGGGGCGAAAGTCATGATGGTTTCACGGAACCGTCATGAAGGAGCGAGCATATTGCAGCACGTGAATTCCGCTTCACTTTCACCCGTCGGGTCCATGAAAGCCTTCCGCGGTAAGCTCGTTCTCAGAGAAATGCCAATTCCCAGTGTCCTCCTCGCCCTTGGCGAAATACCCATTCCGAACAAGCCCGGTCGAGTGGAGTGGTGGGGCCAATGCCGCCTGGACAAGGAAGTCGTTCGGTCCGTCACCGACGCATGTGGTGAGGCATCGATCGAGCTCGAGGACGGACGGCGGGGGCGTATCGATGTCGCGGAGCTGCGGCGCGAAACCGGGATGCAGCGGTTCAGCGGCATGGGAGAGCTGAAGCAGGCGCCGGACGGTCCGGGCAACGCCGCGTGATGATTCGCCTCGCGAGGTATTACCTCAGCGATCCGGAGGATTCATTTCTTCCGGACATATCTCGCGTCGAAGCCGGGTGTCCAGGTTTTCCCTTCGTCTCGCGACGACTCGAAGAGCTGCCGGACTGTATCCGGCGCGATCGCAAAGAACGTCAGCTTCTGAAGGACTTTCATTCCCGCCGGTCCTTTGGTCCAGCCCTCGAAGCGCATCGCTCCATCGGAAAAGGCGCCTTCGTAGTCGAGTGACCTGCCGTTGTCGGCGATCCAGATCTGCCGCCATTTGCCGCGATTGGTGTCGAAGAAGTTGATGCTCTTTCCGAAATCGCCGGCGGTGCCGGACCACTCCTCCAGGAGTCCGCAGCGATCGAGCATCGCCGTCACGCGATTGACGCCGGCCGAAGCTGGATTCCCGTCCGTTTGAGCCCACGGGCTCACGTTCCACTCCCCTATCCAGAAATCAAGGCGGTGGTACTCGGCGCCGGCCCGGCACGGATACCGCCTGGCGGCGGCGGAATCGGGCACGGCGACCTGTGCCGTCGCGGCGGCGGGCAGTACCGGTATCGTCAGCGCGAGGGCGAGCGAGAACGAGGCGAGCTTCATGTTTTCAGTCCGGGAGGGCGGAGCTGGATTTTACGCCACGGGTCGCCCCGCTCGCAGCATGAGACACGTAAATGTCTTGTATGGCTTTGCGCGCGCTGAAATCATCCATTGGAGCTGGCAGCAGGGTTTTTCTCTACGGCCTGACGAGTTGCGCAAACGCATTGCGGGAGTCATCGATGTGAACACGCGAACCCCGGTACTCTAAGGCCAGGCGTTCGCTCTCTCCCGAGGAATCTCTCCCGAGACACCTTCCTCGCCGGAGAGCCAATGACCGACACGCAGACCATGACCGCGATGCTAAAGCGGCTTTCGTGGTTTGCCGCGTGCGCGATCACCCTCATCGCCGCTACGGTGGCGTTCGTGTTCGCGCTGCAGCGGCGCGCGCGCGACGACCTCGCCGAT
>JBGTEZ010000396.1:0-3470 GCA_041747535.1 Gemmatimonadaceae bacterium | reverse complement strand
GTCGGCGAGTCTCTTGCTACGCGCGACGCCGCCTGCGGGGATACTCTCACCTCCCCGACATAGATCTCAAACAGCAACGGCGGTAGCCGCCACGCTCGCGCGGTGTGCGAGCGTGGATCGGAAGACCTCAGGCGCGCGTGGGCGGAGCAGAGTTGTAGGTCGCACACGCGGTTGGGCCACGAGACGGAGTACGTGGAGAGTCGGAGGGGGGATCGGGTGGAGCGGCCTCTCGCGTAGCGAGAGACTCGCGACAAGGGGATCTGCCCTACACCGGCGAGGCTCGATGCGTGTAAGCGAGGGGCCGCGGAGCCCGGTCCCCCCTCCGACGCACCGGCGAAATTCGGGGCAATTGCCCGGAAGCCCGGGAAGCCCTAGCTTGAATGAGCGGCGCCCGACCGGTCACTGAGGTCGGGCGCTCGCTTTTCCGCGGAATCGCGGCAACCCCGGTTGTGGGCTCGGCTACATGATAGAGCAACTCAAGATAAAGCTCGGAGAGGAGGCAGAGAAGCTCCAGCACGAGCTGAGTGTGACGCTGCCGCAGGAGATCCGCCGTGCCGTCGAGATGGGCGATCTTCGGGAGAACAGCGAGTACAAGGCAGCGCTCGAGCGCCAGCAGTTCGTTCAGGCCAGGCTAGGCCAGCTCCGCCAGCGTCTTAGCAAGCTTTCCCAGATCGACGTGACCCAGATCCCCGCCGACAAGGTCGGATTGGGCTCCAAGGTCGTAGTCGAGGACGAGGGGACGGGAACGCGCGAGAGCTTCAGCCTGGTGTTCGGCGACTCCGTCGAATTCGAGGAAGGGCACGTGAGCATGTCGTCGCCGATTGGAAAGACGCTCGTCGGCCGGAGTGTCGGTGAGATCGTCGTGCTCAAGCTTCCGGCGCTGACACGCCGGCTCAAGATCGTCGAGCTGAGAACCATACACGACGCCGCATAGCGGCCATCGTTGCGATCGGGCGCTCGCTGCGCGCGCGACCCCACAGAGTCCGACCAGCCTCCCACCGTTCGTTAATCGTCGCTCACCGCTCGCGCGGATGAACTCTATTGCTGCTCCCCGCGACGTCGCCTAGCCTCCCGAGGACTGCCCGCCGTCCACCCAAACGGTGGTGTGTGGGCGCAACTACGGAGGTTGTTGACGTGATGACAAAGCGTTGGTGCGCGGGATTTGCGCTGATCGGGCTTGCGGCATGTGGTGGAGGCGGAGAGAGCAGCGGCCCACCGCCTCCGCCCGTCGGCAATACTCCGGTTCCCACCGGAGGAATCACCGTTCAGAACAATTCCTACAGCCCCGCGGCGAAGACAATTGCGCCAGGAGCCACTGTCGAGTGGGCGTGGAACAGCTGCGTGGGCGGGTACGAGGGAGAGACGTGTGTGGCGCACAGCGTGACCTTCGCCGATGGGGCGACTTCCTCGCTTCAGGAGCGAGGCTCCTACAGCCGCACCTTCGCTACGGCTGGAACGTACGACTACCACTGCACGTCGCACGGCGCCGCAATGTCGGGGAGAATAACCGTCCAGTAGCTTCCCGCTCAGCGCGGCTCTATGGTGAAGATGCGCTCGACGTCCTCCCGATAGGAGCGAAGTTGAGCGCTCTTCACATCTGCGCTCCAGCCGAGCAGAGGGACCACTATTTCCGCCGCTCGGGCGGAAACGGCTTTGCCGTGGTCGCGCGTTTCGAACGCAATGTGAGTGCGACGGATCAGCAGATCCGATAGTGTTGTCGCCATTTCCTCCTTGACCGCATAGACGAGATCGGCGCCGGTGTAGGGGAGACCGGAAACCAGTGTCTCGGCCAGAGCCGGGTTTCCGCGCTGCAGCTTCTGAAGCCCTATATCTCTCTCTCCACCGGGCAGAAGGACTGAATCGGTCGGCGCGCTGCCACGCTTGCGACCCAGAATTTTCTGCGCGGCATCCACTACCTCGGCGGCCATCGATCTATAAGTGGTGAGCTTTCCTCCGGTGACGTTGATCACGCCCAGATCATCCGTGGCAATGCTGTGCTCGCGTGAGATCGAAGTAGGATTTGACGACTTCTCGCCGCTCGCCAGAGGACGGATGCCCGCCCAGGCGCTCACGACATCGGCCGGGGTCAGCTCCGCGCGCGGAAAGTAGTGATTGGCCGATTTGAGCAGATATCCAACATCGCTTTCGGATGCCCGGACGTCTTCGGGCGATTCTGTCGTCCAGGTATCGGTCGTTCCGATGATCGCGTGTGCTCCGGCGGGAAGGCAGAACATCACGCGCCCGTCCACTGGCGAGATGAGCGTCAGCGCATCCCGATTCCCGACGCGCTCGCGCGGCACCGAGATGTGGACTCCCTTGCTGCCCCGCAGCCGGCGTGCGCTCTCACCGGTAGTGAAAGCGTTCTCCCAGACTCCGATGGCGTTCACCACCACGCGCGCGCGTACTTTCTCGGTAGTAGCGCCGCGAGCGACGATTGCCTCGAGTCCACGCTCTCCGTCCCGAAGAATCGAAGTCACTCTCGCATGGTTGACGACAACCGCACCCTGGGCTCGCGCGGCCAGCGCGTTGGCGAGCGTGAGCCTGGTATCGTCAGTCGCCGCGTCGAAGTAAACCGCGCCTCCATCTAGCCCGCTCTCCAGGAGCGACGGCTCGCGGTAGAGGGTGGCCGCTGAATCCAGAGATGAATGTCGCCTCGATCTTCCCGACGCCATGAGATCGTAAAGCAGCAGCCCCGCAGTGAGCTTGAGCCTGCCCACGCGCGCCCCGCTGTATATGGGCCAGGTGAATGCGAGCGGCTTGACGAGATGAGGCGCGATGCGGAGGAGCGTCTGCCTCTCCCGGATCGATTCATGGACGAGATGGAACTGCGCGTGCTCGAGATAGCGAATCCCGCCATGCACAAGCCTGGAGGACCTCCCGGATGTGCCGCTCGCGAAGTCGTCGCGCTCGACGAGCGCGACCCGCAGGCCCCGCATCGCGGCGTCCCGCGCCACTCCACAGCCGGTGATCCCCCCACCGACCACCAGGACGTCGAAGACCTCACCGGATAGTGACGTCATGCCCTAAGATTCATTGTGAATGGTATTCGCGGCGAATGGGAATTGGAGCGCAAGAAACGGATAGCCAGGGTCACAGGGTGGATTGCATTATGACTCGTCAACACCAATCAATATCGACTCGCGGGTATCGCCAATGATTACTCAATCTCTCCAGCCGCTCAACGAAACGCACGCCTGGCGATCCGTCCTCGCCCGAGACCCGGGATCGGACGGAGCTTTCATCTACGCCGTTGTCACCACCGGCGTTTACTGCCGGCCATCGTGTCCTTCGCGCCGTCCCAACCGCGCGAACGTGAAATTCTTTTCATCGGCCGAAGCCGCGGAGCGGGCTGGATTCCGCGCCTGCCAGCGGTGTGGCCGGAATGGCGCCGGCAGTGAAGCTGTCGCCGCGGTCGAGCGCGCACGCGCGTTCATCGACCGCGAGCTCGCCGGCTTCGGCGACGAGCGGCT
>JBGTEZ010000395.1:0-3442 GCA_041747535.1 Gemmatimonadaceae bacterium | reverse complement strand
TATTCAACGATGGATACATAAGCGAAGCGTACGAAGCGTATTTGCGGGATCCCGCATCGGTCGACGAATCGTGGCGACAGTTTTTCCGGTTCGCGGCCAGCCTCAGCGAAGGCGCCCCGTCTCCGACCGCGTCGGACAGAGCGCCTCTCCCGGGAGAGACTGACCCCGCTTTTCTCCGTGATGTCGCGGCCGCCGCAAAGCTCGTCGATGCGATCCGCAGCTATGGGCACCTCGCGGTTCCACTCGATCCGCTTGGCACCAACCCTGACGGCACGCCGGAGCTGACCCCGGAATTTCACGGACTCAGCGAAGAAGACCTCGCCAGCATCCCAGGCATTGCGCTCGGCGCCAGCGGTGGAAGTGCCGCCGACGTCGTCGCCCGGCTGAGAGAGCTTTATTCGTCGCGCATCGGCTTCGAGATATCACACCTGGGCGAAGCCTCGGAGCGTGAATGGCTGCGCGAGGCGATCGAGAGCGGAAAGCTCCACCAGCCGCTCACCGACGACGAGAAGCGGGCAACTCTGAGACGGCTCACCGAGGTCGATGGTCTCGAGCGCTTCCTTGGACGGGCCTATCAGGGGTACAAGCGATTCTCGATCGAAGGCGGGGATATCCTCGTCCCGATGCTCGATGTCGCGATCGAGGCAGCGTCCGCGCACGGCGCCCGCGAGGTCGGGCTTGCGATGGCCCACCGCGGCCGCATCAATGTTCTCGCCCACACCCTCGGCAAGCCCTACGGGACCATCTTCGAGGAGTTCGAGGGGAAGCACGCGGCGACGAACGCCGAGAGCGAAACCGGAGATGTGAAATACCACCTGGGCGCTCGTGGAAAGCGGAAGCTTTCCAACGGGCGCGAAGTGGACGTGGTGCTGATTCCAAATCCAAGCCACCTCGAAGTAGTCAATCCGGTGCTGCAAGGATTTACGCGCGCGCGGCAGGTGCTGGCGAGCTCGACGGCGCAGCGCGATGAGGCGCTGGTGGTTCCGATCTGCGTGCACGGAGATGCGGCATTCCCGGGAGAAGGTGTGGTTCCCGAGACCTTCAATCTCTCCGGCCTGACAGGTTTTCGTACCGGCGGAACGCTGCACATCATCGTGAACAATCAGGTCGGCTTTACCACCGATCCCAGCGATGCGCGGTCGACGCATTATGCGAGCGACCTCGCCAAGGGCTTCGAGGTTCCGATCGTCCACGTCAACGCCGACGACGCCGCGTCATGCATACAGGTGGTGCGGCTCGGCATCGAGTATCGCGCAAGATTCGGAAAGGACTTCCTGATCGACGTAGTCGGCTACCGCCGTCACGGACACAACGAGACTGACGAGCCGTCATTCACGCAGCCGACGCTGTACAAGCGAATTCGCTCGCACCCATCTCCCCGGGAAGTGTGGGGCTCGAGGCTGGTCGAGGAAGGGCTGATCACGCCGGATGATGTAAAGCAGATTGATGCCGAGGTGGCCACGAACCTCGAGAACATCCTGTCCGCCACCAAGAGCGGTGAGATCCATCCACCCGAGCACCGTCCGACGAACGAAGCGAAGGTCGACATCTCCGGTGCCGGCGGCGCCGATACCGGCGTGAACGCGGGCCATTTGCGCGAGCTCAACGAAAGCCTCCTTAGCTGGCCGGGCAATCTCACGGTGAATGCGCGCCTGGCGAAGACTCTCGCGCGGCGTGCCGAAGCGATGGGTGAGAAGGGAGGCATCGACTGGGGTCACGCCGAAGCGCTCGCTTTCGCATCGCTCCTGACCGACGGAAAATCGGTGCGAATGACGGGGCAGGATGTCGAGCGCGGCACTTTCTCCCACCGCCAGGCGGTGCTTCACGATGCCGAGAGTGGCGAGATTTACGTCCCGCTCGCGCACGTAGCCGAAGGCGAGTCGCATGGATCTTTCGAGATCTACAACAGCCCGCTGTCCGAAACGGCCGTGCTTGGCTTCGAGTACGGCTACAGCACCGCTGCCGCCGACACGCTGGTGTTGTGGGAAGCACAGTTCGGTGATTTCGTGAATGTTGCGCAGCCGATCATCGATCAGTTCATCGCCGCCGACCGCGCCAAGTGGGGTCAGGATTCATCGGTGGTGCTGCTGCTTCCACACGGGTACGAGGGACAGGGTCCCGAGCATTCCAGCGCGAGGCTCGAGCGGTTTCTCCAGCTGTGCGCCGAAGGCAACATGCGGGTGGCTTATCCATCCACTCCGGCGCAGTATTTCCACATCCTGCGCCGGCAGGCGCTGATGTACGAGCGGCGGCCGCTGATCCTGATGCAGCCGAAGAGCCTGCTGCGGTTGCCGGAAGCGGCATCCACCCTCGCCGATCTCAGCGGAGACGTTTTCCATCCGGTGATCGACGATGCGGTCGCGTCGGACCATCGCGAGGCGATCACGCGCCTGGTTTTCTGCACCGGAAAGATCTACTACGATCTCGCGGCGGCACGTGCGCGTCACGTGGCGCTGGTGCGTGTCGAGGAGCTCTATCCGTGGCCGGGCGAGCAGGTCGCGCGCATCGTCGATTTGTATCCAACCGTCGAAGAAGTGGTTTGGGCGCAGGAGGAACCGAAGAACAGCGGTGCGTGGACCTACGCCGCGCCGCGGCTCCGGGTCTCTACCGGGAACGCGATCCCGCTTCGTTATATCGGCCGGCCCGAGCGCGCGAGTCCCGCCGAAGGTTACGCCGAGGCCCACAAGACCGAGCAGGGGCGAATCGTCACCGAGGTGAATGCGCCGGTACAACCGCCGGCGGGAGCCAAGCGCCGCGGGATGGCGCTCAAGTCCTGAGAGCGCGACGTCTGTCGGCCGCCTCGACTGCAAGAAGGAGTGTCTGGCTCGGCGGCGTGCTGGCGATGCTTCTGCCGGCGAGCCAGAGCGCGCAACAGACTACTCCGCCTCCGACACTTACGCCGCCCGCGCGGGAAAGCAGCCCTCCCGCGCCGGTCAGCGCGCGGGTGCTGTTGGTAGGCGCGCACCCGGATGACGAGGACACCGGACTCATCGCGTGGCTCGCACGCGGACGCGGAGTCGAAACGGCGTATCTCTCTCTCACTCGCGGAGACGGGGGCCAGAATCTGATCGGCAACGAGCTGGGAGAGGCGCTGGGTGTAATTCGCACCCAGGAGCTCCTGGCGGCGAGGCGCATCGACGGAGCGCATCAGTTTTTCACCAGAGCGTACGATTTCGGTTACTCCAAGAGCGCGGCCGAGACTTTCACGCACTGGCCAAGGGAAGAGCTCCTGGGAGACGTGGTCAAGGTCGTACGCGCGTTCCGCCCTGACATTGTTGTCGCCTTGTTTGCGGAAAGCGGCGGTCACGGTCAGCACCAGGTCTCGGCGATTCTGGCGCGGGAGGCCTACGATGTTTCCTCGGACACCGTGCGATTTCCGGTGCGAACTTTCGGGCGGCCGTGGACGCCGCTCAAGTTCTATCGAACGGCGCGGTTCGCGCCG
>JBGTEZ010000394.1:0-5485 GCA_041747535.1 Gemmatimonadaceae bacterium | reverse complement strand
GCCGTCGTCGAGATTCCGAGCGGCAGCCGCAACAAATACGAGCTCGATAAGCGGTCGGGACTCATTCGTCTCGACCGGGTTCTGTATTCGTCCATGCACTACCCGGGGGATTACGGCTTCATTCCGCGAACCCTTCACGAGGACGGGGATCCACTCGATGTTCTGGTGCGGATCAACGAGCCCACTTTCCCGGGGTGTCAGATCGACTGCCGTCCGCTGGGAGTGCTCAAGATGCTCGACCGCGGAGAGCCCGACGACAAGATCCTGGCGGTGCCGTGTCACGACCCGTACTACCATGGATACTTCGACATTGCCGACCTTTCGCAGCATTATTTGAAGGAAGTGGAGCATTTCTTCCATATCTACAAGGATCTCGAAGGCCGCCGCGTCGAGATCGTCGGCTGGGAGAAGAGCGAAGTGGCGGCTCAGGTGATCACCGAGTCGATCGTGCGGTATCAGGAGAAGTTCCATCAGGTGGGTACTTAATGCTTGGGCGCTGCGGCACTGGCTCGAGCCGGAGGACGAGATGAAACGCGAGAGTCCGAACCATATCAGAGTCTTAGTGTTCGCCGCCCTGGCGGTGTCGATCATCGCCTGCAGTAAGGCTGACGATCGAGCCGCCGGGGATACTGCGAATCCAGCGGGCCGCGACACGAGCGAGCTCGCGCTCAGCGAGGAAGGGCTCGGTCCGGTGCAAATCGGGATGCAGCTGAGCGAGGCCGTCAGCATGGGCGTGCTGAGTGAGAATCCGAACCTGAAGCCCGAGTGCGATTACGTCTTTCCCGCCGTCGGCGCCGGCATACCGGAAGGCGTGAGCGTAATGGTGGTCCGGGGAAGGATCGCGCGCATTGACGTCGACACCGGAGCCGTCACCACCGGCGAAGGCGCGAAGCTGGGCGATAGCGAACAGCGCCTCAAGACCCTGTACGGCGATGATCTCAAGGAGACACCGCACAAGTACATCGAGAAAGGGCACTACTTCACGGTGCTGGGCGACAGCGCGAGCGCGGGAAAAGCGCTGGTCTTCGAGACGGACGGCCAGCAAGTCACGATGATCCGCGGCGGGCGCCTCCCTGAGGTCGGCTGGGTCGAGGCGTGCAGCTAGTGGAAGGGGAGAAGGGAGAGGGATGCTGAACGATCTCCGCTTTCCAGTCGGACGATTCGACCATGCGGTGAGAATCGCCGAGCCCGATTATCCGCGACTGATAGCCGAGATCGCCGCGACTCCGGGCGCATTGAGATCGGCGGTCGCGGGTATGTCGCGCGACCAGATCGAAACGCGCTACCGGCCCGGGGGATGGACGGTCAGGCAGGTGGTGCACCATCTGCCCGACAGCCACTTGAATGCCTACACGCGATTCAAGCTCGCGCTCACTGAAGACGGGCCCGCGATCAAGGCATACGAGGAGGCGCTGTGGGCGGAGCTTCCCGACTCGCAGCGTGTACCAATCGACGTGTCGCTGGATCTGCTCGACGCGCTCCATCTGCGGTGGGTCGCTCTTCTCCAGGCAATGGACGCGGCCGCGTTTCAGCGGGTACTCCGGCATCCGGTTCACGGATTGATGACGCTGTCGCAGCTGCTCGGCATGTACGCGTGGCATGGACGACACCACGTCGCCCACATCACCGCTCTCAAAGAGCGCGAGGGCTGGTCGAACTAAATTCTTGATCGAGGTAAGAGCGATGGAGCTTGCGACTTTTGGTGCTGGTTGTTTCTGGGGTGTCGAGGTTGCTTTCAGGCAGGTCGGGGGCGTCAAGGATGCCCTCGTCGGTTACCTCGGCGGGACGCTCGCAAACCCTACCTACAAGGACGTGTGCACCGGCAGAACTGGGCACGCCGAAGTAGTGCAGGTCGAGTACGATCCGGCCGAGGTCAATTACGACCGCCTGCTCGAGGTGTTCTGGGAGAATCACGATCCCACCACCCTCAATCGCCAGGGACCCGACGTCGGGACTCAATACCGCTCCGCCATCTTCTATCACAGCCCGGAACAGAAAGATGCCGCGGAACGATCGAAGGCCAGTTTGGGCGCGAGTGGCAAGCTGAGACGTCCGGTCGTCACCGAGATAACGCCGGCGTCAGCGTTCTACCCCGCTGAGGATTACCACCAGCGCTACCTCGAGAAGAGGGGCCTGGCTAGCTGCCACATCTAGATCTTTGTCGTCGTCCTGGCAAGGGTAGGTCGAATGCGGAGAGCGCATCGGTGACCGACTGAGTGCTTTTCGCGTTTTGAGTTAACCGTTTTTGCGCTTACCGTTCTTGCGTTTTTACGACTGCGTGGTGGCGTGCAGTAACAACAACGGATAACACAACAACGGTAGACTCAAAACTAAAAAAGACTATGCCCGCACCGCTTGTGCTGGTGAAACGGCACCCGCCTTGCCTCTCTGGCTGTCCTAACCAAGGGGCAGCAAGATGAGATGGAAGCAAAAAGGAACCCAGAGGCAGGCGGCCTGGATGCTCGTCGGTGCGGGCGCGGCGATGGTTGCGACCAAGCTCACTGAGCGCGGGCTCGAGTCGGGTTGGCGAAAGGTCAGGGATGAGGATCCTCCCGGAGACCTCTGGAAGAGCGGCGGTAGCTGGCCGAAAGCACTCGCCTGGGCGGCGATTTCCGCGGCGGCAATCGCGGCAGCGCAGCTGGCGGCGCGGCGCGGGGCTACCGTCGGCCTCCAGAAACTGACGGGCAAGCGTCCACCGGCAGCCGCGTAATGGATCATTCCCCCGGATTCCTCCGGCTCGTCGAGGATTCGAAGACACGTGTGCGTGAAATCAGCGTCAATGAAACGCGCGCCAAGCTCGAGCGGGGCGGGGCGAAGGTGATCGATGTTCGCGAAGAGAGTGAATGGGCGTCAGGACACGCGCGTGGTGCCCGGCACATCGGGAAGGGCGTAATCGAGCGGGACATCGAGAAGAATGTGCCCGACAAGAGCGCGGAGATCATCCTGTACTGCGGCGGCGGATATCGGTCGATCCTTGCCGCCGATGTGCTGCAGAGAATGGGCTACACGAACGTCGCTTCGATGGCGGGTGGGTGGCGCGGCTGGCAGGAAGCGGCCGGGCCCGTAGAGAAAGCCTAGCGGAGCTTCCTTTCTCGCGAACGAGCACGCAGGCCGTGACCAGCGTTACGGTCGCGGTTCGCCACATTCGTACTGCGGAGCATTGCAAAGTACTTGACAGTACAAAGTAAAGGCCTCATATTGATCGTGACTCGCTCGACTGGAGAGGCCATGTTGCGCACCGCCCTGTTCCTCGCGTCAGCCTTCAACGTTACAGCTGGCCTCGGCCTCGCCGGGCTCTACTTCAGGTTTGCGGGCGCGGGCGGCGTGCCGATTCTCGTTCTCGCGATTGCGGTGACGCTATTCGTCCAGGGCGCGTTCACCGTCGGGTACCTTGAGGGTTGGTGGAGCCAGTTCGGCGATAGAGCCATTCAGCTCTTCGTGGCGGGTGAGGCCGCCGCGGCTCTCGTCGGAACGCTCGGAACGATCCAGGGAATTCTCTACAACCTGCACCCTCGGAACGGCGATCAGGAATTTGGTCCGCTGATGGCCGCCATGTTATTAGCGGCGCATGCCGCCGTCGGCCTGATACATGAGGCGCGCCAGCAGAAACCCAGCGCGAGGGCAACGGGCTGACATCGGAGCTCGACGGATCAGAAGGGGGCCCGATGCTCAGATTCCTGCTCATGCTGACCTCGTTCGCCAACACCGCCGGTGGCCTGGTTCTGATCGCCACCTGGGCGGCGATGTGGCCCCGCGTACCGTTCATCGTGTTGCTGATCGGCGGGTCGCTGCTCATCCAGGGCGGATACGCGATTCTCTACCTGCACGGGGATTTCGATTTCTGGCGCGATCTTGCAACTGGCGCCCTGTTCGCGGGGGAGGTTCTCGCATTGTGCGTTGGCGGGGCGATGTTCGTTCAAGGGATTCTCCATAACCTGAGCACCGCCGACATCGAGATGGCTCCCGTGCTCGCAGGAATTCTCATGCTGGCGCAAGCAGCGATCGCTCTGGTCTGGCTTCACGCCAGCGACCGCCTCCGCCCGGGCAGGCGTTGGCGGACTCCAGCCTGAAAGCGCGCGCGGACAGAAAAAGGCCCCCTGGAGGGGGCCTTTTCAGTTCTTGTCCGGGTCCTAGTTTGGCTCAGCGTAGGCCTGAATAACGGTCGTCACGAGATTGCACGATGTACCCAGTGATGCGAGGCGCGCCTCGAGGCGGGTACGTGCGTCCTCGTCGATCACTCCGAACGCGATTGTGTTGGCCTGCTCATTGATGTCCGAAGAGCTTACGCCAGCTACCGGGAACGCGTTGGGGATGAGATAGCGATACCACTCGTCCAGCTCAGCGAACGTCCACCGCGCCCCACGGTATTCCGCCGTCGCAAAGTCAGCGAAGAAGTCATAGCCACGGCTGGCCAACGCATCCGAAATCTGCTGCCGGTTCGCGTTGGCCGTCGCGGGATCGACGAAGGTCAGCACCAGCTTGCCCTCCTCGAGGAAAAGTCCCGCGAACCCACCAGGCACAGTCTGCGAGATTGAGACAAAGGTATCGTCGGGCTGCCTGCTCCCGAACGCGGGCAGATTCGCACGGTAATCCTCCGGCAGGCGCATGGTCGCCGAGTTTGCCAAGCAAGTGAATCTCGGCACCTCGGGCTTTAAAGTCGTGGGCTCTGTGCCGGAAACGCATCCCCCGATGCCGATGAGAGCGCCAACTCCAAAAAAACGAACCAGATCTGATCGCATGCTACCCCCTGAAAGATGGTATTTCCCAAGGTACCACGGGGGCGGGAATTTACCAGCTCCGCGGGTTAGCGCGGGGTCGATCTTCGAACGGTTGAGCTCTCATCAACCATTTTGACGCTCGAGGTATCCAATCCTCTGTGATCCGTCCTCCACTCAGGAACCCGTCCATGTCACGCTTACTCTTCTCGATGCTTCCGTCCGTGTTTCTACTCGCGGCAACCGCCGCGGCTCAGGGTGAAGACCGCACCCAGCGGTGGCTGCAGGACTGCGACAGGCACTGGAACAGCGATCGCGCGCGCTTCTGCGAGGTGAGAGAGTCATCCATCCGATCGGTCTCCACCCTTTCAGTCGACGGGCGCGACAACGGAGGCGTCTCCTTCTTCGGCTGGGACCGCAACGACGTGAAGGTCGTGGCGATGATCCAGACCAGCGCCGACAACGACGCCGAAGCGGAAGCTCTGTCCCGGCAGGTGAAGATCGAAACCGGCGGTGGCCGCGTTCGCGCGGAGGGGCCAACCTCCCGGGGTCGTAGGTCCTGGTCTGTCAGCTATCACGTCTATGTCCCACGCCGGTCCAATCTCAACGCGATCACGAAGAACGGCGGCGTCTCAGCACAGCAGGTCGAAGGGACGATGGAGTTCGAGGCAACCAACGGCGGCATCAGCCTCGACGGTGTCGGCGGCGATATCCGGGCCGAGACGACCAACGGCGGCGTGAATGCGCGGCTGACTGGTACCACCTGGAGG
>JBGTEZ010000393.1:0-2926 GCA_041747535.1 Gemmatimonadaceae bacterium | reverse complement strand
GACCCATCCACCAGCGCGCGCACGCCAACGCCGTATGATTCCGAGTCGGCGACGCCGGTCACCTGCCGTTCGCGGGTGCTCACGAACTGGCTGCGGTAGCGTCCGATGCGAGCATCGGCGTAGGAGGCCCCGGCCGAGCGCGCGACGTTCAGCGCTTCCAGCGCCAATCCATCGATGGAGTCGTCGGGTGCGGGTGTCGGCGGACGCGCGCCGATCGTGGTCGATGCCGGGGCGCACGAGCCTAGTCCTGCGACGGCGGTGGCGGCAGCGGCGGTTCTGAGGAAATCGCGGCGGGACGTCATTTCATTTCGGCGGGTGAGGGTTGGGGTCTATTCTATCCGGGGGAGGGGACTCAAACAATGACTGCGGACTGGGGACTAACGGCTAGGCGGACTGCGAACTAATTGCGGACTGCGGACCTACTGCGAACTGCGAGTTCACCTCCAGGCTGCCTGCTACCGGCTTAATGCCGCCTGCTGTCAGCTTTACTACGCCCGGAGGTTTCAAATTGTTGTCCGCAGTTAGCCCGCAGTCCGCACTCCGCAGTTAGTCAGCAGTCCGCAATTAGTCAGCAGTCCGCAATTGTAGCTCAACTCCCTACTTCCCAGTCTTCGACAGCACCACTGCCGCCGCTCCGGTGCCGATGGCGTCCCAGGTCAGATCTCTAAGACTGAAAACTCTGGTTGTCCGGAGATTGTAAAGCTCCCGGCCGACCCCGAGCGCGGCGCTTGCGCCGATCGCGCCGGTCATCGCGGTACTGCGGTTGGCGCCGGCAGCCTGGAGCGCGCTGAACGAAACGCTGGTGGCGAACGCTGACAAAAAGAAATGCTTGAGCTTGTCGATGCCGAACCAGCTGTCGCCGGCGGCCGCCGACTGCGCGAAGATCAGATTGAAGGCGAGACTGAGACCGATAATCTGTTTCACCGACCGCGCTTCTTCCCCGCCGATGGTTTGGCGGCGCTTTTCGTTGCGCTCTTCCTGGCTGGTTTCTTCGACGTTGCCCGCGTCCTGGTGGCAGTCCCGGGTTTCCGCGGGCCAGTCTTCCGCGGGCCCGATTTCCGCCGCACCGTGCGCACACCGCGATCCTGCGCCCACCCGAGCGTCGCGCGCACCGCGCGCTCCCAGCCTTTGATTCCCTCTTCGGCCAGCTCTCTCGACGCGACGGGCTCGAATCGCGTGAACCGCCGGGTTCCGATGAACTCTTCGGCGTCTCGCCACACTCCGCCGGCAATGCCAGCGAGTCCGGCGGCACCCATTGCCGTGGTCTCGATGATGTCGGGCCGCTCGACCGGAATTCCCAGAACGTCGGCCTGGTACTGGAGCAGCCAGTCGTTGGCAGATGCTCCGCCGTCGACGCGCAGCGAATCGAATTTCACCTTTCCATTCTTCACCATCACGCCGAGCATCTCGGCCGTCCCGTACGCCATCGCCTCGAGCGCGGCTCGCGCGAAATGCGCGCGCGTCGTTCCCCGCGTCAGCCCGACGATGGTTCCCCGCGCTCGCGGCTCCCAGTTCGGCGCGCCGAGCCCGACCAACGCGGGCACGAAGTAGACGCCGTCGTTCGACTGGAGCGATCGCGCCATCGCCTCCGTCTCGGCCGCGTTCGATATGATGCCGAGCCCATCGCGCAGCCACTGCACCGCGGCGCCGGCGATGAAGATCGATGCCTCGAGCGCGTACGCCGGTTTCCCCTGCGCATCGCAGGCAACAGTTCCGAGAAGCCCGTCGCGCGGCTGCGGCGGCTTGTCGCCAACGTTGAGCAGAATAAAAGCGCCGGTGCCGTAGGTGCTCTTCACCTGACCCGCGCTGAAACATCCCTGCCCGAAAAGCGCGGCCTGTTGATCCCCCGCAACGCCCATGATCGGGATAGATCTGCCGAAAAGGGATGTGGTAGTCTTGCCGAAATCCCCGACCGATGGACGGACCTCGGGAAGAATCCCCATCGGGATCGAGAACAGGTCGCAGAGCTCCTTGCTCCAGCGGAGCTGGTTGATGTCGTAAAGAAGCGTGCGCGACGCATTGGTCGGATCGGTGGCGTGAACGCGGCCACCCGTGAGCTTCCAGATCAGCCAGCTGTCGATGGTACCCGCGCACAGCCGGCCATTGCGCGCGACGAACGCTATCTCCGGCTTCTTGAGCAGGTACTCGAGCTTGGTGGCGGAAAAGTAGGGATCGGGTCTCAGGCCGGTTCGGGCGGCGAGCCAGCCCGAGCGATCCTTGAGCTCCGCGCATCGCTCGGTGGTGCGCCGGTCCTGCCAGACGATGGCGCGGGCCAGCGGCTTACCGGTGTCCCGGTGCCAGACGACGATCGTCTCACGCTGATTGGTGATTCCGATGACGTCGGGTGTAGCGCCACTCGATGCGACCGCTTCACGCACCGCGGCGAGCGTGCGCTCGAGTATCTCGGCGGCGTCGTGCTCGACCCAGCCCGGCTGCGGGTAGTACTGGGTGATCTCGCGGTAACCGCGGCCCATGACGCGTCCGTCAGCCGAGATGACGAGGGCGGTGGTGCCCGTCGTGCCCACGTCGATGGCGAGGACTGTGCCTGGCGCGCGGAGCGGCGCCGTCACTTCGGCAACCTCTGAGCGCATCGCATCGCTGAGGATCGCTGATATGCCAACCGCTTACGTATGACTACCGGCCGGGGGCGATGGGCGGGCCGGCTGTGGGCTACGGGCTCTATCTCGACGTGTTTCAGGAACGGCCCGTAGCTCAGGGCCGGTACGCCCATCGCCCCCGGCCGGTAGTCGTAAGTTGCCGTTGAAGTTGCTTCTCCAAGCGTCATTCCGTCCGCTGAGCCTTCCTCCGCTCGGGAAAATACTCATCGAGAAACTCGATCAAAGCGCTCTCCTCCGGCGCGTGCCCGGTGCCGGTCTTCGACGCAGCAGGCTGCTTGGGCAGCGTGATCGTCGTTCCGCTACGCAGA